>DATMXY010000376.1:0-3350 GCA_035561275.1 Anaerovoracaceae bacterium
TCCGAAAGTGAAATGTCAAACTAAAAATTTTGACAGTGAAATATTCTGGGAGCAGATGAGGGAATAGAATTATTTGATCGTTTTATTCATGCTGCACGGTTTCTTCAATCTGTCGTTGAAGGGCTGCAATATCTTTTGTCCAGCTTTTAATTGCACCTTTGTCATCATCGTCATAAGCTTTCCTGAGTGCCTGCCTGTATGACAATAGTTTGAATTGCATTATTCGCTTGTCCATAACGTCACCTCCTGTGCTATATAATCATTATATCATACAAGGGGGCAATTTACAAATGCAAGGAGGTGGCATTAAAATGCATTATTCCGTCCATGGAAAACTGCGGCAGAAATTATTGATCAGCGTGCCGCTGCTGACAAACCATTTTATAAATGAAATCTGCGCTGCATTTCCGCAAAAAGGGCTCTTCCTTCAAAAAACAATAATGCGGCCAGAAAAATTATGGATGAAGCAAAACATATGGCAGAAGGAAAAACCACCGAAATTTTTCCGATTACCAGTAAAGCAAAAGACAACATGCCAAACACGCAGTCAATGATCAGATAGAAGATATAGCTCTGAATGTCGAGGTTTCTGACTTTCGCAATCACGGACATTGTCACCATGGCGCAGGTGCAGAGGATGGGGAGCACATAGTTCAGCGACCAGCCCTGAAAACCCGTGAACAGGTCCCAAAAGTAAGCCAGGATAGAAAGAGCGCCTACCTGCCATAAAATGGTTTTCTGAACATTTTTCCCATTTTTCAGCACCAGCGCAAGAGAGATCCAGAAGCTGCCTATCCCGCCGAGCACAAATAAAAACCACCAGCCGTCGGACGGCAGGATCAAATTGACCGCCACGCAGATGGCCGCGGCGGCAACCGAACCGAAAGCAAGCCACACCTGCAGCGTATGATAGGTTTCCCTGGGCGGCGGAATCACCGGAAATACATTCCCGGCCCCATCTGCTTGCCCCGTCAGATCTCCCTGGCACAGGGGACAGCGCTCATATTTTCCCGGTAAACGGACTCTGCAGCTTTTACAGTACAGCATCGGCCTCTTCTTCCTTTCTTAGCTCTATCATTGCTCCAAGTTAGAGTTGATTTCAATATCGATCCCAAAATTCGCCAACCGCCGAAAGAAACATCGCGGAATATCAGTGCTTTCCAGCGGCGAGGAATAGCTTATGGCCAATGTATCTCCGAAGGAGCAAAGGCAGATTTGCGGACGCTTGGCGCTTACCATAACGTTGAAAAGGCGTATGTAAGCGGCCATTTCCGCCGGCATGGTGATTTTTCCGATATTGGAGATGGCGGCCGTATTCTCCCGCTCCGCCCGCCATCCGAAAAACTTCAGACCGGGAATTTTAATCGCCAGAGGCGTTGCCTTGATCAGAAGATTGTTTTCAAGCGCAGAGTACCGGTTAATAATTTCCAGCATATTTTCAGGGATAAGCTGCGCTTTGAAAGAGCGGCGGACGTTTGCCAACACCTCGGGAAAAGAATCGCCGGACTTTTTAAAATCATGGCTGATATAGATGATTCCAAAAAAATTGCGCGCTGTCTGCGTTTGAAAAAAATTCCTTAAATCAACCGGGACCGCGATAACCGCAGGGCGTGCCTTGTCTCTGACCGCCATGCCGTCAGAAATGGAACACAGCAGAACCGCCGTCAGGAACTCGCCCATAGAGGCTTGAAATTCATGGGCGCTTTTCAATACGGCTTTTACCGACAGAACACCTTCAACAATGCCGATGCGGTTATCCGGGAGATACGCGCCCCTGACGCGATAGGCCGCATCTGTCTTTTGACGCCGGACCTTTTTCTCCTTATCATAATATTTTCTGAAAGCATCCTGCCGGATCTGTTCCTGCGAAGAGCCATAATCGTCAAGCTTAAGCCCTCCATCCAAACAGTCCGGATGTTTTTCCGCCAGATAGAAAGAAACGAGGGTGCGCAAAAAGTTTACGGCGCCCATGCCATCTGCTAAAGCGTGAAAAACTTCCAGGTTGATCCGTTTCCTGTAATAACACACGCGGAAAAGCAAACCCGGCTGGTCCTCATCGTAGAGAGGGGCGCAGGGATGTTCGCTTTCCTCTTTCACAATCGGATGCAGCGTGCTTTCCTCAAAATAATACCAGAATACCCCCTTTTTTAAAATGGTTTTGTAGAATGGGAACCGCACAATCGTTCGATCCAATGCCTGTTGAAGAATTTGTGCGTCTACCGTTTCATACAGCTCGCAGACAAAGCGGAATACTTTGGTATCTCGCTTTGAGCTGGTTGGAGGAAAAATTTTAGCGGCATTGTCCAATCTATTCCATTTTTTGATGTTTCTCATGGCAGACGTCCCTCCCGGCCAAAAATCTATTGATCACCTGATACGCGCGTTTTACATGAATAAAACGGGGCGGAAGCATGAGGAATGCGTGCAGAGCATCCTTCATCCGGTAAATCTCAACGTCATTCCCTGCGTCCCGCAGTTTCTTTCCGTAGTATTCCCCCTCGTCCCGCAAAGGACAATACTCAGCCGAAATAATCAGCGTGCGGGGCTGGCGCGAAAGGTCGCCGGCCAGCAAAGGGGCAAAATAGGGGTTATAATAATCGTCTTCCGAGCTGATGTATAATTCCATGAAGCCCTGAATCCGTTTGGATGTAAGCAAATACTCTGTTCCGTTTTCTTTTACCGAGGGAAACGGGGAAGTGTCGCTGTGGTCGTTAAAGACTGCAGGGTATAACAAAATCTGCCGCCGTGGGAGGAATTCTCCCCTGTCCCTCGCCATTAAGGAAACCGCGGCGGCCAGATTTCCGCCGGCGCTGTCGCCGATCAGAGTAATATTCTCCTGCCTGACATTGAGAACATGTCCCAAAAAGAATTCTCTCGCGACGGCATAGCAGTCTTCGGGCGCGGCGGGGAACCGGTATTCCGGCGCCAGCCGATAATCCACGGAGGCCAACGTGTGGCCTGTCGCCTTTGCGAGACGGGCGCACACTCTCGTGTACTGTTCGATTCCGCCGGTAACCCATCCGCCCCCATGAAAGAACAAAAGGACAGGGGTAGGGCCGGTACCCGGCGGCCGGAAGATTCGCACGGGGACGTCATGATCTCCGCACACGATTTTTTGATCCCACATTTGGTAATCGGCGGGTTTGCCCCGCAGCCCTGCCGTGAGAAGTTCAATCTGACGTTCCAGCTTATAGCTTTTTTCCACATCGACTTCCAATGCCGTAATTATCTTTAACGCCGCGCGCATTGCTTTGTTGATCGCCAATATCGTATCCTCCTGCATCTCATTATACCTCATTTTTTATGTTTGTGGTAAACAGGTTGAAGACTCCCGCCGCCTTCTTACTTTG
>DATMXY010000377.1:0-4973 GCA_035561275.1 Anaerovoracaceae bacterium
CCATGAAATCATAATATATCAGATTTCCGGAGGGCAGGATAATGGGCAATAAGGGTATAACAATGAGCAATGCTGAAAACAAGTGGGACCTTTCACTGAAAAATATCATTTTTCCCTTGATATTCATGGGATTATTCTGGGGCCTTGCAGTCCTGCTGGCGGTTCGGACAGGGGCAATGTTCTATTTGTTTAACTTTGGATATATCGGGACCTCCGTCGCAATCGGCATTTTCCTGATTCAAGCTCTGCCAAAGAAGCACAAGGCGTGGGGAAGAAGAACATCTCAGATACTAGTGGGCGGTTATATGCTGCTTTTTCTCGGGTTTTTCGGTCGGGAGAATATGCAGATCGAAGGTTTCTTCATGTTATTTCTGTACGGCGTTTTTGCTGCGGCAACCATGCACTATGTCATCGCAAAAATCGTCGGACCGCTGATCTTCGGACGCGCATGGTGCAGCTATGCATGCTGGACCGCGATGATTCTGGATCTGCTTCCCTATAAAAGGCCTCGAAATGGGCGTATCAGATACCTTGGAATCGTTCGGTATTTGTATTTCTTTTTATCGCTGAGTCTGGTCCTGTTGATCTGGTACGTTTTGAAGGATCCGGTAGAGCCTCAGTCGACCACAGAACTTTACTGGCTCATCGGCGGAAATGTCCTGTTTTATGGCCTTGGAATCATGCTGGCGTACAGATTGCGGGATAACAGAGCCTTTTGCAAATACGTATGCCCTATTCCGGTGTTTCAAAAGGTCACGTCCAGATTTGCCCTGCTTAAGATAAAGATCGATCCTGAAAAATGTATTGACTGCGGCAGGTGTGAAAAGGTATGTCCCATGGACGTCAAGCTGCTGGAGTATAAAGGGAATAATCAAAGAGTACTGTCGACAGAATGCATCTGGTGCAGCACTTGTACATATGAATGTCCCAAAAATGCCATTACTTCATCAATCGGCCTGGATATGGGCCTGAGAGACAGATTAAATTACAGATAAAAGGGGGGTGGACAGATGGAGAAAGCACAGCTGAAAAAGCTCATTGATGTTGCGGCCGGAAAGGTTCCTGCGGATTTTGTTATAAAGAACTGTAAGGTCATCGACGTTTATAATGCTTCTGCCAGCGATGCAGATATTGCAATTTGCGACGGGTTGATCGCCGGAGTCGGGCAGTATGAGGGGAACCATGAAACGGATGCCGAAGGCCGGTACGCTGCGCCGGGCTTTATTGACAGCCACATCCATATCGAGTCGTCTTATGTCAGCCCGGAGGAACTGGGCAGGCTCGTTGTTCCCCGCGGAACGGCCACGATCGTCGCGGATGCCCATGAAATCGCCAATGTGTGCGGGCTGGAAGGACTGAACTATATGATCGAAGCGTCGAAGGGAACGGCGCTGGATATCAAATGGATGCTGCCGTCCTGCGTGCCCGCAACGCCCTTTGAACATGCGGGTGCGGTAATTGATGCGCAGGCCATGCGGGAACCTTTGGAAAGCGGGCGATTTCTCGGACTTGGAGAATTCATGGATTTTCCGGGGGTAATCGGCGCAAGCGAGGGCGTCCTCGATAAGCTTCTTGCCGCAAAGGACCGGGGAAAGCGCGTCGACGGGCATTGTCCGGGCATAAAGGGAACTTCCTTGAATGCCTACGCGGCGGCAGGGATCCATACGGATCATGAATGTTCCACTGTCGAGGAAATGCTTGACAGGCTGTCAAGGGGGATGTATGTCTTGCTGCGGCAGGGTTCGGCATGCCATGATCTCAGGGTATTGCTGAAAGGGGTCACCCCGCAGAACAGCAGGCGCTGCCTCCTTTGCACCGACGACTGCCAGCCGAAGACGATCCTCAGCGCAGGCCACCTTGATCATCACCTGCGCATCTGTGTGGAAGAAGGCGTCGATCCTTTTACCGCGATCCGGATGGCAAGCCTCAATGCCGCCGAGTGCTATGGCTTGGACGACAGGGGAGCGATCGCGCCTGGTCTGAGGGCGGATATCGTATTGTTTGACAATCTCAAAGACTTCCATGTGCAGCGGGTATTCATCGGGGGACGGGAAGCGGCGGCGGACGGCAAATATATCCTGCCGGTAGAGCGTTATGATATATCGTCGGTAAAGGGAAAATTCCACGTTAAGGATTTTTCCAAAGACAGGCTGCGGCTGCCGGTCGGCTCAAACAGGGCTCACGTTATCAAAATTCTGCCCGGGGGCGTCGTGACCGGAAAGGAAACGGCGGAGATCAAGCGTGACGGGAACGGTGAATTCGTTTACGACCCTTCCAGTGATATCGTTAAGGTTGCCGTGGTCGAGCGCCATCAGGGCACAGGGAACGTGGCTGTCGGGTTATTGAAGGGATACGGCATCAGGGAAGGGGCGGTCGCCCTTTCGGTGGCCCATGATTCCCACAATATTATTACGGCAGGAGTCAATGACGAAGACATGGCTTATGCCGTACATAAGCTGATCGAACAGGACGGCGGGATCGTGCTTGTAAAGGACCGACAGGTATTGGAAAGCATGCCGCTGCCCATCGCGGGACTGATGAGCGACCAAAGCGGCGAATGGGTCGATCGGAAGCTGAACCTCATTCACGAGGCCGCCCATGACGTGCTGGGCGTCAGCCGGGATACGGAACCTGTAATGACCCTTTGCTTTATGGCTTTGCCGGTCATTCCGGAATTGAAGCTGACGGACCTGGGATTGTTCGACGTCACCGCGTTTAAATTTATCCCGATCGAAGAATGGGGAAAGAAATAATTATAATAACAAGGCGTTTTCTGTAGTCGAAAATTTTTGGCGTATGCGTTATAATGATACCAACTGAAAAGAAACGGGAGGAACAAAAGATGATATCAAAGAAAATGCAGGAAGCCGTTCAGGGCAGCTCTGTCATAAGGGCTATGTTTGAAGAGGGGAAAAAGAGGAAGGATCTGTACGGAGCGGAAAACGTATTTGATTTCAGCCTGGGAAATCCCAATACGCCGCCGCCGCAGGAAATAAACCAAATCATATTTGACATCCTGCAGAACGAGCAGCCTACCTTTGTCCACGGATATATGAGCAATGCCGGTTACGAGGATGTGCGCGGCGCCATCGCAGGGTCTCTCAACAAGAGATTCCATACCGCATTTGGAGTACAGAACATTCTCATGACCACAGGCGCGGCCGGAGGGCTCAATGTAATATTAAAGACGTTGCTGGACCCGGAGGACGAAGTCATAACCTTTACGCCTTATTTTGTCGAATACCGCTCCTATACGGAAAATTACAACGGAAAGCTTGTCGTCGTACCGCCCGATACGACAAATTTTCAGCCGAATCTGAGCAAGTTCGAAGAGTTGATCACAAACAGGACGAAGGCAGTGATTGTCAATTCTCCCAACAATCCTACCGGCGTCGTCTATTCGGAAGATACCGTCAAAAAGATGGCTGAGATATTGAGACAGGCCCAGAAAAAATTTGGAACCAATATTTACCTTATAGCGGACGAGCCTTACCGTGAACTCGTATACGACGGAGTTTTTGTTCCTTACATTCCATTGTATTTTGAAAACACCATCGTCGCCTATTCCTACAGCAAGTCGCTGTCCCTGCCCGGGGAGCGGATCGGTTATCTGGTGATACCCGATGCGGCAGCGGATTTTGAAGATGTGCTCAATGGCGCCGTGATCGCGAACCGGATCCTGGGCTACGTAAACGCGCCCTCCCTGATGCAGCGAGCCGTTGCAAAATGCCTGGATATGGAAGCGGATATCGAGGGCTATAACAGGAACCGGGAAGCGCTCTATCAGGGCCTGATCGAAATGGGTTATGAGTGCGTCAAACCTCAGGGCGCCTTCTATCTCTTTGTGAAATCGCCCATGGAAAGCGACAAGGATTTCTGCGAGGCGGCGAAGAAGTATAATCTCCTTCTGGTTCCGGGATCCGCTTTCGCATGCCCGGGCTATGTCAGGATCGCTTACTGCGTCTCATACGATACCGTTATCGGATCTTTACCCAGGTTCAAAGAGCTGATGCTTGAGATAAGAAAAGGCGTTTGACCCATTGGATCGATGGCCGAAAACATAATGAGAGATTAAAACACGGCGGGGCAATATGCCCCGCCATTTCATTTTTGTTATCTTATTCCTGCGCGTCACTCCGGAAAGATTTCCGGCAGCCGGAGTCCCAGACCTTTGAAATGAATGGATTCAACGGTCATATTTCCGGCGAACACCTTGAGATCCTTTATATCCCGGTCTTCAAACGTATATAGATAAATTTCCTTCTTTACCGGGTCGGCCATCCAGTATTCCTTTATGCCCGTCTCTGTGTACAGATTCAGCTTCTTCTGCATGTCCTTTTTTCTCGTGGAGGGAGAAAGCACTTCCACTACGAGGGTCGGCACGCCCTGGTATTTTCCTTCCGCGTCCACTTTTTTGGTGTCGCAGATGACCATAACGTCCGGCTGCACCACATTGATGTTGTCCTTGCCTTTCACCAGCGTAACGTCGAAGGGGGACGTCAGCGGCCGGCATTTCTTTCCTTTGAACCAGGAATTAAAACCAGTGCTGATTTCAATTATGGCGATCTGGTGCCTGTAAGTCGGAGCCGCCAGACAGTATACCTCGCCGTCGATATACTCGTATCTCAGGTCGGAATTTTCCGTCAGTTCCAGGAACTCGAGGTAGGTCATTTTACCCTCGCGGTTGAAATAATAATTAAGAGCTTCCTCCTTTACCATAGGCCTGTCTTCGCAGAACGTCAGCTTCGCGATATCCTTTCCGTTCCGGGTCACAACCACGTCTTCCAGTTCCGATGCGATCTTAAGGTATTTACCGAAGTTGTTCTGTACTTCAGTAGATGGAACTTTCATAACAATCACCCGCTTCCGCCTCATGGCAATATTATTAGCTATATTATATTTGTTTTAGCTATAATGTCAATATATAGCTAATAATTTTATTTTAGGCTTCTTAGCCTGTTGAGCACGCAGAG
>DATMXY010000378.1:0-6250 GCA_035561275.1 Anaerovoracaceae bacterium
TATTCGGAGTTTTCAGAGATGTCACCATAAGAAATCGCTTCCTTGATTCTTTCGGCAACTTCTTTTCTTCTTACTGTAACCAGTTCTTCATGCTCTGCTACTATTTTGTCATATCCTTCTTTTGTTAACAGCATTTCTTCAGCCATTTTCATGATCTCCTTTAATTGAATTAAATAGATTCGTTTTGCCCGAAAGATGCGCTCGTATGCGCAATATTATAACATGTAACTAAGCAACTGTAAACATATTATATTGAACGCACCTTACGGCAACGCCGCTTAAAGTATAGATTGCAGCGCCAGCTCTCACGAGATCGCAGCGATGACCTCCTTCAGGCCGTCCGCGCTGAGGATGGAGTTCAGCTGCCGCCTGAGACCGGCGGAACCGGGGATCCCTTTGAAGTACCAGCCTGCATGTTTCCTCATCTCCCTGACTGCGGCGTATTCGCCCTTCTCCGCAAGCAGCAGGTCAAAATGCCTTAAAATAAGTTTGACCTTTTCCTCCAGTTCCGGCGAAGGCGGTGCAGGCAGGCCGTTCCATAAGGCAAGCGCTTCCCGGAAGATCCACGGGTTTCCAAGGGCGCCCCGGGCGATCATAACAAAGTCGCAGCCGGTTTCCTCCATCATCCTTATCGCGTCGCGTCCGTTAAAAACGTCACCGTTGCCGATGACGGGGATTGAAACCGCTTCTTTCACCTGCCGGATCATATTCCAGTCCGCTTTCCCGGAGTAGTATTGTTCCCGGGTTCTGCCGTGGACGCCGATGGCTTTGGCGCCCGCCGCTTCGAGGGCTTTCGCGATCTCAACAGCATTGACGTTCTCGGCGTCCCATCCGATCCTTATTTTGACGGTGACCGGCTTCCCGGCGTTTGCAGCCGCGGCCGCCACGATGGATCCCGCCAGCTTCGGATCTTTCAGGAGGGCTGAGCCCTCGCCGTTTTTTACGACCTTTGGTACCGGACAGCCCATGTTGATATCCAGAACGCAGTTCTCCCGGCCTGCCAGCTTATTTGCGGCAAGACCTATGATTTCCGGTTCGGAGCCGAAAATCTGAAAAGCCAAAGGCTTTTCTTCCTCATGGATCCTGAGCAGCCTTTCCGTAGCTTTATCGTTATAATAGAGCCCCTTTCCGCTCACCATTTCCGAATAAACCAATCCGGCGCCCTGCTCCCTGCAGATCCTCCTGAAGGGAGAATCTGTGATTCCGGCCAGCGGCGCCAGGAAAAAAGGATTTTCAAGCGTAACATTACCTATGTTCATGCTTTGTGTCCTTTGTTCTTTTCATATATCAGTTCCAGGCCCTCCAGGGTCAGCATTTTGTCCACGCAGTCGATGCAGTCGATGCCGCTGACGATGAGTGTCGCCAGTCCGCCCGTCGCCACGACCTTTGGCTCCTTGCCCGTTTTGGACTGCTGAATCAGTTCTTCCTTCATTTTTTTCACGATGTAGTCCACCATGCCCATATGTCCGTAAACCAGGCCGGACTGCATGCTTTCTATGGTATTCTTGCAGATGACCAATCCCGGTGATTCCAGCTCGACCTTCGGCAGCTTTGCGGTTTTTTCAAATAAAGCGTCCGATGAGATCTTGAGGCCCGGCGCAATGGTTCCTCCCAGATATTCCGCGTTTTCCGTGACGGCGCAGAAGGTGGTGGCCGTTCCGAAGTCTACGATGATCAGCGGCCCGCCATATTTGGCGTAAGCTGCCACCGCGTTGACGATCCGGTCCGCCCCGACCTGCTTCGGATTGTCGTATTTTATAACCAGCCCCGTTTTAATGCCGGGGCCGATGACAATTGCGCGCCTGTTGAAATATTTCATCGATAAATGCTGCAGCGTATACAGTACGGACGGAACTACCGTTGAAATAATGACGTCTTTTACTTCTTTGGTGTTCAAACCTTCATAACTGAAAAGCTGATTGATGATCATCCCATATTCGTCGGCGCTTTTGTTGTTGTCGGTTTCCATTCTCCAGTTCTGAATCAGATTGCTGTCTTTGAATACTCCTAAAACGATGTTGGTGTTTCCTACGTCAAATGCCAGTAACATATCTGTTCTCCCTTCGTTTGTTATTCAGTTTTCTTTGCATTCCGGTAGCTGTTTGCTCTGCGGATTAGTATAGTATAATTCAAACCCGATATTTTTACAACAAAAATGTCTAGTAAATAATTGGTGAAAATGGTCGATTGCGCATAGAAAAACCGGGCTCATAGATCGAACCCGGCAGTATTTTCCGTGAATGGTCATTTCGTTTTATTGGCCCGCCATTTGGTGAAAGTCAGCATAATTTTCGTGGCACAATAGAACAGAATCAATACCGCGAAAACTCCACCCAATCCAAAGGCGGTAACCTCAAGACCTGCTCCGATCAATTGCATATCCATATCGATCCCTCCCTTAAAATCACATTGCCGCCAGCACTGCCGGAACCAGAGCCAGGATCAGACTCCCGGCAATAACGGAACCAAGCTGTCCGGCCACATTGGCGCTCATCGCCTGCATTAAAATGAAATTGGTCGGATCTTCCTTCGCCGCCATTCTCTGAACGACGCGTCCGGACATGGGGAACGCGGAGATGCCCGCGGCTCCGATCATCGGATTTACCTTATTCGGCAGGAACAGGTTCAGCAGCTTTGCAAAGAGCACGCCGCCGGCGGTGTCGAAAATAAAGGCCACGAGACCCATTCCCATGATCATCAGGGTCTGGACGTTCAGAAAAGCCTCCGCCGTCATCGTCGACCCGATGGTGATACCAAGAAGCAGCGTTACCAGATTTGCGAGTTCGTTCTGCGCCGCATTTGACAGCCTGGTCAGTACGCCGCAGGCTCTGATCAGATTACCGAACATAAGGGAGCCGATCAGGGCTACGCTGATGGGCGCAATAATACCGGCGATCAGCGTGATGACGATGGGGAAGAGGATCTCAATGATTTTCGGAACTTCCACCTGCGTATATTTCATTCTGATCTTTCGCTCCTCACTTGTGGTGAGAAGCTTGATGACCGGCGGTTGTATGATAGGTACAAGCGACATATAAGAGTAAGCCGCCACGGAAATCGGCCCCAGATAATTCTGTGCGAATTCCTTTGCAACGTATATGGAAGTCGGCCCGTCCGCGGCTCCGATGATGCCGATGGACGCCGCTTCCTTCAGATCGAACATGCCTGTGGCAAGCGCGAACATCATGGTAAAGAAAATGCCGAACTGTGCCGCCGCTCCGAAGAACAGCATGAACGGGTTTTGAATCAGCGGTTTGAAGTCGATCATCGCGCCTACGGCGATAAAGATCAGCACCGGAAACAGTTCCGTTTTGATCCCCGCGTTATACAGGATCGTTAAAAACCCTTCCTCACCGATGGCGGACGACAGCGGGATGTTGCATAAGATCGCTCCAAAGCCGATGGGCAGCAGGAGCATCGGTTCATATTCCTTAGCGATGGCGAGGTAAATCAGGATCCCCGCCACCGCGAACATAATAACCTGATTTAATTGCAGATTGATAACCCCAGCCAGGAGTTCATTCCAAAGTCCATTCATAAAAACCTCTTTCGTTAATCATTCGAATCCAGCTACTTGATCGACAGCAGAACGTCTCCCGCATTTACGGAGGAGCCTTTGCTTACTTGAATCGTGTCGATGACTCCGGCACTTGGCGCAATAATTTCGTTCTCCATCTTCATGGCTTCCAGGATCAGAAGTAACTGCCCAGCCGCAACCGTATCTCCCGACTTCACTTTTATGTCCAGGATCGTTCCGGGCATCGGGCACTCAATGGTCGTCGCTCCGGTGGAAGGGGCCGCAGACGGCGCAGCGGGAGCGGGGGCAGGCGCCGGAGCGGGAGCAGGCGCTGCCGCAGGTGCGGATGCTGCAGGCGCGGCGGAAACCGGAGCGGGAGCCGCCGATACCGATGCAACAGAGCCGACTGCTTCGACTTCTTCTACTTCTACTGCGTAGGTAACGCCGTTCACGGTAATGTTATATTTCTTCATTCCAAATTGCGCAAAACACTCCCCACTTCTATAAGTGGCAGGAGGAATGCGCTCCTCCTCTCTTTAATTAAACATATTTTTTATTTAATATAACGAATATATGTTTCAAACATTTGTTTGACTTTCCTGAGCTATGTACTACAGTTGACGGTATCTTTTCCTTTATTTTCCCTGTTCAAACTGCAGGCGCCATTTGGCGCCTGCGCCGTCGCTAAAATCTTCTGCTGTCGATGCATTCCATCAAACCGGCATTGCTCCAGGAAACCTTCTCTCCGTGGATCCTGCTGATTTTCCTGACGATCAGATTGCTGCCCGTGGCTTCGGTCGATGTAAACGCTGCGATTGCGGCAGTGATCACGGCAACGATCTCGGCGCTGATCTCAGCGTCCGCGGCGACAAGCGCCGCAGACGGCGCAGTGGGCGCGGGGGCAGCCGGAGCGGGGGCGTAATTTGCGGTTTGCGTCTGCGCCGGTATTTCCGGCTCTTTTTTCTTCTTAAAAAACATATTGGTCACCTCTTTTCAAATCGACTTGTTCGATTTGAAATTGCCATGTGCGATTCGCCTGCGGCGAATGTTCGCACGGCACTCAAATCGTTGAACGACCATTCCGCTCTGACGTCAACGTCAAAGCGGAATATTGCCGTGCTTCTTGGCAGGCAGCGACTGCCTCTTGGAAGCCAGCATGTCGAAACCGCTGATGATCCTCTGCCTTGCCGTGGCAGGCTCGATAATATCGTCAACATAGCCCATTTCAGCCGCCCTGTATGGATTATTGAATTTTTCTTCGTATTCGGTTACCTTTTCCTGCCTCTTGGCTATTGGGTCAGCAGCGTCCTTAATCTCGTTCTTGAATACGATATTTGCCGCGCCTTCCGCGCCCATTACCGCGATCTGCGCCGTAGGCCATGCGAAAACCAGATCTGCGCCAAGTTCCCTGTTGCACATTCCGATGTATGCGCCTCCGTAAGCCTTCCTCAGGATCATGGTGACCTTGGGTACGGTAGCTTCGCAGTATGCGTAGAGGATCTTCGCCCCGTGCCTGATGATTCCGCCGTATTCCTGGTCGGTGCCGGGAAGGAAGCCGGGAACATCCTCGATGGTCAGCAGCGGGATATTGAACGCGTCGCACCTTCTGATAAACCTTGCCGCTTTGTCGGACGCATTGATATCCAGGCAGCCCGCCGCGAATTTAGGCTGGTTCGCGATGACGCCCACGGTTTGTCCAGCCAATCGGATGAAACAAGTCACGATGTTCTTCGCGTAATGCTGCATCACATCGTAAATCACGCCGTTGTCGGCAAGCTTCTCGATGATTTCATAGATATCATATGCTTTATTGGGATTTTCAGGGATGATGTCATTAAATTCGGGAATCAGCCGGTTGGGGTCGTCGCCGGTCGCGTAAACGGGAGCCGTTTCCAGATTGTTGGAGGGGAGGTAGCTGAGCAGATCTCTGACCCGGGTCAGGGTATCCGCATCGTCCTTTCCCATGAAATGAGCGACTCCGCTGATGGAGTTATGGGTCATGGCTCCGCCGAGCTTTTCCGCGGAAATATCTTCGCCGGTTACCGTCTTGATTACCTGAGGTCCTGTGATAAACATCTGGCTGGTCTTATCGACCATGAAGATAAAGTCTGTGATCGCCGGTGAGTAGACGGCGCCTCCCGCGCAGGGCCCCATGATAACGGAGATCTGCGGGATCACCCCAGACGAGATCGTATTATTGTAGAAGATCTTTGCAAATCCTGAAAGCGCGTTGACGCCTTCCTGGATCCTTGCTCCGCCCGAATCGTTCAGTCCGACGATAGGGGCGCCCATTTTCAGGGCCATGTTCTGGGCCTTGACGATTTTTTCCGCATGGTATTCGCCCAGCGAGCCGCCCAATACGGTAAAATCCTGCGCATATGCGAACACCAGCCTGTCGTCCACAGTTCCATAGCCCGTCACCACGCCGTCTCCCGGGGCATGAGTGTTGGGCATATCAAAATTATTGCATCTGTGTGAGACAAACACGTCCATTTCCACAAAGCTTCCTTCGTCAAACAGCAGATTCAGCCTTTCCCTTGCCGTCAGCTTTCCCTGCGCGTGCTGGGCCTCGATTCTCTTCTGCCCGCCGCCCTGGGCGATTGCCGCTTTCTGTGCGCGAAGTTCTTCCAGCTTGTTCATACGTTCTTCCTCCTATAACTTGATTCTATGTCAACTTTTGTTCTTTAACGCCGTTATTTCATCGATCGCATAAAGAATACCAAACATAATAAT
>DATMXY010000379.1:0-6190 GCA_035561275.1 Anaerovoracaceae bacterium
TCCTAATACAGTGACACAAAAGGAGGTTCCATATATGGCGAATCAGTATCAAGCAAACATGCCGATCTATTTGCAATTGGTAGACACGTTCAAGCACAGAATCGTCTCAGGGGATTTAACGGCCGGTTCGAAGCTTGATTCTGTGAGAGACCTTGCAATCAGTTTCGAAGTCAACCCCAATACGATGCAGCGGGCCCTGGCGGAGCTGGAGCGGGACGGACTTGTTCGTGCGGATCGTACAATTGGGCGTTTTATAACGGAAAATAAGGAGTTGATCAGTAAAATGCGCGAAGCGGCAGCCCAGAAAATTATCGGGGAATTCAAACGTCAGATGAAAAGTCTGGGGTATTCGGACCAGGAAACCCTGGAGATGTTTAAAAAAATATTAAAAGACAACGAAAATCAGCAAAGGGGGGAGCTTCAGAATGAGTACACAAAATAATATGCAGGAATTCAACGCGGACAATACCCGGCCGGACAGTAACAGCGAGCTGGTCAGAATCACAGATCTGACAAAAAAATACGGGAACAAAGCCGCCTTATCCCATGTTAACCTGGCGCTGGAACCTGGCCGCATCGTAGGTCTGCTGGGGCCCAACGGCAGCGGAAAAACCACCCTGATGAAAATCCTGACCGGGGCGATCAGGGATTTTGAAGGCGCCGTTACCGTCAACGGAAAAGAAGTCGGGCTGGAATCCAAGGCAATGATATCCTATCTGCCCGATACCACCTATCACAGCCCGTGGATGTGCCCCCTGGATATGGTCTCTCTGTTCAAGGATTTCTATGTCGACTTCGATGAACAGAAATGCCGCGAAATGCTGAAGCGGCTGGGGCTCAATGAAAAGCAGAAGATCAGGACCATGTCAAAGGGAATGATCGAAAAATTTCAGCTCTGTCTGGTTATGTCAAGAAATGCGAAAATTTATGTCCTCGACGAGCCCTTGGGCGGCGTGGACCCTGCCGCAAGGGACTATATCCTGGACACGATCCTTACAAATTACAGCGAGGACGCCACGATTTTCATTTCCACACACTTGATCTCCGATGTGGAGAGGATATTTGATACCGTGGTCTTCCTGAAAGAAGGGGAAATTGTACTGCAGGGCAACATCGACAATATCAGGGAAAAAGAGGGGAAATCCATCGATGAATTGTTCAGGGAGGTATTCAAATGTTAGCGAAATTGATCAAATATGATATACGATCCACCTGGAGGGATTTTGCCGGCGTCTATCTGGCTATACTGCTCGGCGCCGTCTTCTTTCCCATACTCTTCGTCTATGTCAACAATACCGTCACCAACGCCGTTGCGGGATTGGCCATAACAGGGATCGTCATCGCCACAGTCGTTTTCACGATCATCATGTTATTTAAAATATTCAATACAAATGTATTTTCAAAAGAGGGCTATCTTACCATGACGCTCCCGGTGAGCGGGACGGAGATCGTCGCCTCCAAGCTGATCGTCAGCACCATGTGGATCGTCCTCACCGGGCTCGTCGCTACCCTAGGCATCTTCGTGTTCATCTTCAACATCGCTCCTATGGCGGATATCATTCCCGCATTGAAGAAAGCTTTTTCCATGCTTGGAGCCCGGGAAATCTTCGCAATAGCGCTTATATTGATCGCGATGGTTGTATCAACTGTGAAGGAAATCGCCAAGCTGTTCCTTGCATGTTCAGTAGCGCATCTGAAACTTCTGGGCCGGTTCCGCATACTTGCCGGTATCGTGTCGTTCTTTGTGTTTTCCTGGCTGGAGATCAAGTTACTGCAGGCCGTCAATTTTATTGCCGGCTTAATTCCCGGAGTCGACGAATATGTCCATCAGCTGAGATTTCAGGTCGATATCCAGAGGCCGGAAGATATCATGCAGTTGACCGGCCTGTTCAATCAGGCTATGGCGCTGTGGATCCTCTACTCCCTTGTACTGACTGTCATTTTCAGCATTGGCGTTATCTGGATCCTGAACCGCAAGCTTGACCTCGATTAGAAAACTCTGCGCCGCACGCGATTGGCGCCTGCCAGGAGTGTTCTCGGTTTCTTACGAGAACACTCACGGCGCGGCGCTTGAAAAATCCGGTGCGGCACAGTTTTTTATGAAGGCGTAGTCAAAGCTGTGTATTGCTGGACGATGAAATTCCAGGTGAGGGGGCCGATGACTCCCGTGCCCTCCTCCAGGTATTTCCTGTCAAAAGCCTTGACGGCGGCCAGCGTCGCATCGTCAAAAATACCCGTAACCGTCAGCATCGGAATATCCTTGTCTGATTCCGCAATCCGCCTCAGATCAGTCTGGATCAACCTGACGTTATTGTCCCCCATGCCTTTATAGAGCAAATAGCCGGGATAAATAGGCGAAACGTTGAAGCAGTCCGTCGGTATCTTATGTACATTCTGCCGATAATCCTGATACATCCTTCCCCAGGTCTGAACGTCCACGACGCCGTTCTGTTCGAGCCCGTAAATCGACTGCAGCACTTTCACCGCCGCCGTGGTCTCCGGTCCGAATCTTCCGTTCATTTCGATCCGGGGGGTCAGATTGTAATAGCACTGCAGGGCGCGGACGTAGTATTGAATCAGTCTTACCCAGACGCCGAAATCGCCCTCCTTCCAGAAGGCTTCAAAGGGATTTTCCAGCTCTTCCGGAGCGACCCCTTCCGAAAACAGCTCGCCGAGGCCTTTCACGCTGTTGTAAACGTATTTGATCCTGTACCAGGTAGCGGTTCCGACGACCCCGTCCGACGCCAGGTCGAAGATATTCTGGAACGCCTTTACCGCGGCCTCCGTGTCCGCACCGAAGATCCCGTCAACGTTGGCTATCTTCGGGATCGCAGGGTAGTTATCCGCGATCCGGTTCAGTTCGCTCTGGATGATCGCCACCTCGCGGCCGAAGGTGCCCAACCTTAAGGGATACAGGGGGTAGGATTCAAAATTTGCGGCCACCGGAACGTCCCTGACCAGATCGATATCTTCCCCGAAATAATGCTGGAGGATCTGGTACGGGATCATGCCCTGGTTTGCCAGGTCCACCGTGCCCCATTGGGACAATCCGTCACATTGAACTTCCACTCCGTCACAATACGCGGCAAACAGCGGCTCCCGGCTGCCCCGTCTTACAATATAGCTGTCAAATATCTCATCCACGATTCTGCTGATGTTTTCGAAAAAATCTCTGTCATTCACAAATGCCTGGTCGTAAGCAGTTGAAGCTGTAATGTCAAAATCATAACCCCTGCTCCTGTACCACTCCGTATAGATCCTGTTCAGCGCAAAACTGATCTGCGTATAAATATTTGCCCTGAGCGCGGATTCCGGCCATGTGGGGAACAGTTCGCTGGAGGCCGCATTTTTAATGTAATTCGGAAACGAAACCGTTACGTTTTCCGCAGGCTCGTCGGGCGCCCCCAGATGGACGGTAATCGTTTCCGGGATAAACGGCACATCCGGCCGGCTGATGATCGCCATCGCCCTCACCTCGCTCCGCTTGGCTGCAGCGCCACATGCTGAACGGTAGTTATGCCGTCAAAGATCTGGATGTCGTAAAGATCCTGCCTGATATAGCCGGGCAGTTCCACGCTGGCATGATAGGACGTGGACACCTGCCCCCCGCCCGGTCTCAGCGAAAGATCCCGGCTTACCGTCGGCAGCGGGATCGGTCCCGTTTCACCGTTTTCATCCGTTTCAACGATTTTTGAAAAATAGAAGCCGCCGCCCAGCGGCCTGCTCACCGTGATCCTGGCGTTGGGCAACGGCACTCTTCCTCTGACGGGTGAATCCTCATGAACTTCAAAGGTCAGATATCCGGTCTTTGGGTTCATGCTTAAAAAATTGGTGAAGAAACTGTACGGCTGATCAATGCTCTCGGTCGCGGATACGCCTGATCCGAAAGCGGACAGGATCGGCCCGTGGTATGTTGTTTCATAATTAATCACTCATTTCCCTCCCTTGCTTGCTAATTTTGCGCAATACTTTGTCTGCGTTGTTGCCGGCATATTTATTATATTTTTTCGTTTCAGCAAGTGTTACTTTGAGTGATCAATTCCTTTCAGCATCGGTTGGCAAGGTACGTCACGGTCAGCCGATTCTAGTCACAGTATATATAATCCCTGCACCAGGGGATTGCGTTGTTGATTCCTTTTGTAAATATTAACTGATGGATGTCGATATTTCCGGTATGAAAGGACGCCGCGCAGGAATTCAAATAGAGCCTCCACATACGGATAAATCTTTCATCCTTATTCCTTTGTATTTCCGGCAAAGCCTTCTCAAAATTGGCCGCCCAGTGTTCCAGCGTCCTTGCGTAATGCCTGCGGAGACTTTCCGAGTCTATGAGATGAAAGCCCTCTCTCGACATATGCCCTACCAGCTCCTGAACAGCCGGAATATATCCGCCGGGGAAGATGTACTTATTGATCCAGGAATTGGTCCCGCCCTCGTTTTCATGAATGCCGGTGATGGTATGAAGCAGCGAAAGACCGCCTTCCTTCAGCATCTGATTCACATGGGAAAAATACTCGTACAGATGATCCTTTCCCACATGCTCCAGCATGCCTACGCTTACGATCCGGTCGAATTTTCTGTCTCTGATCTCACGGTAATCTATTTTCTGAACTTCGACAAGATCGTTCAATCCTTCCGCCGCCGCTCGTTTCTGTGCCTCCGCAAACTGCTCTTCGCTCAGGGTTATCCCTAAAACCTTCACTTTGTACCTTCTGGCCGCAGCCAGGATCAATTCTCCCCATCCGCAGCCGATATCGAGCAGCGTCTGTCCCTCTTCCAGATTTAATTTTTTCAAAATATGATCGACTTTGTTTTTCTGCGCCTGCAGCAGGGTATCTCCTTCCGATCTGAAGTAACCGCAGGAGTAGGTCATGGTCTCGTCAAGCCACAGCCTGTAAAAATCGTTCCCGATGTCGTAGTGATGCACGATGTTTTCTCTGCTTTTTTTCAGGTTGTTCGATATTTTTTTCAGAGCCTTGTTGTATAGATGGCCCTGACGCAGAAAGCTTTCCATATTACGATAAATCGATGCTATAACGGTCTGCAGGTCGCCGTCAATTTCGAGCCGCCGGTCCATATATGCCTCGCCGAAGGCCAGCGACGGTTCGGCAATAATATCCGCTTTGGGGATTGGCTCGTTCATGATCAGCCGGAACCGGCTCTCATCTTCTCCGTACTTTACTTCTTCACCATCCCAGAATCTTACCGTGCAGGTATCCGAAAACAAATCCTGAAACAGTTTTTTGTAAAACACTTTATCAATGCCGGTATGCTGTTTTTTGCTCTCTTTCAAATCCATTCGTCAACACTCCCTTTCTGTCGATATCAAATTGATTTGTTTGATTTATATACGGCTATTGATTATCTTATACCTTTTTTTATATTCTTCAATGTAAAAAACAGAAAAAAAGAGAGCGGCTCTTTGAAAAGCCGCTCTCTCATCCGCCATTGGTTTGCATTGCCGTGTGTCGATTCATCCGTTTTACGGTCTGATAAAGTGCTGTACCCAGTAGGTGGTGCCGCTGCTGTCGGTTACAAACCCGACGCCGATTTCAGTGTAATCTGCGTTCAGGATGTTCGCTCTGTGTCCTGACGAATTCATCCAGCCATTCATTACGTCAGCCGGAGTCTTCTGGCCTTTCGCGATGTTCTCGCCGGCTGCAGTGTAGCTGATACCGAACTGTTTCATCATATCGAAGGGTGATCCGTAAACCGGTGAATTATGATCAAAATAATTGTTGTCCCTAAGGTCCTCCGCCTTTTTCTCAGCCACGGCCGCAAGCTGCGTATTCACTTTAAGGGCCGGCAGTCCTGCCGCGGCTCTTTCCTGGTTCACCAGGTTCACGACCTGCTGTTCATAGTCTCCGAGGTTTGCGGAAGCCGGCGCAGCGGTCTCATTGTCTGTTGCGGGAGCTGCCGGTTGTGCGGCTGTCGTTGTGTTCTGCTCAGGAACTGCTGCAGGGTTCTGCCTTGTCAGTCCTGTCTGCTGAGGCTGCTGTGCGGGGTTCTGCTTTGTCTGCGGCGCCTGCCTGAATTGCTCAAAGAGCTGAGCCGGATTTCCTGCTTTTCCGATCTGTTCTTTGATCTGATTATACATTGCGGTGATATTATTATTCTTCGCCAGAGTCGTCTGTACATCGCATTGTTCCGCCGCGAATGCCTGCGCTGGTACTGCCATAACAAGCAGTAC
>DATMXY010000380.1:0-5034 GCA_035561275.1 Anaerovoracaceae bacterium
CGTTCACGCAGTCCGATCGTAAACCGCTGCAGCAGATCTGCATATCTGTTTGCAATATCAACTGTGTGAATCTTATGTAAAACCCCGCCGTTTATTGCGGTTGACTAAAAGATTAATTCCGGCAATTTGGGATCAAGAAAATCCGGAACAACATGAATCGCGCCTGCATCCGTTAAAGGCCTGTCGTCACGATTGACCCCGATACAATAAGCTCCGGCGGCAACGGCGGCTCTCACCCCGCTGACCGCATCTTCAAACACAACGCAGTTTTGAGGCACCTTATCCAGCCGTGAAGCCGCAATCAAATAGCAATCCGGTTTCGGTTTCCCGTTTTTTGTATCGTCCGCTGTGATATACGCATCAAACAGTCCTTCCAGATGAAGCTGTTTTACCACAATGTCAACTTTCCACTGCTCCGCGCTGGTAACCAACGCCGTCGTCACGCAGTTTTCCTTTAATCGTTTCAAAAATTGAATAACGCCGGGTATTTCCTTATATTCGGCGGCGCTTTCATAAATTTCCAGGCTTCTGAGCACAGATACCCTTTCCGCGTCATCCAATTCAGGAAACAGTCTGTCTAGGGTAAGAACTGCCTGACACCCGTAAACGTAAAGCTTCAAATCTTCCTTCGTCAAAGATTTTTGGCAGCGGCCGGCAAGCCTCTGCCAAAAATCCGTTACCGATTTGTTCGTATCGATTATAACGCCGTCCAAATCAAACAATATGGCTTCAAATGCGCCGAAGCTCATTTTTTCTCTCCTCGTATGGTAAAAGTTTTATAGTTCAGTCTTTTACACTTCTATTCTGCTTTCGGATACTCCGTGCAGAGGAGTCTGAACGCGGGTTCATCCTCTTCAATCGACGGAAAACGCCCCAGGGGTTCAAGGAAACGATTATCAATGTTATCGTCATTACAAAGCGAAACCTCTCCGACGAGGATCCTTCCGCTGCCTTTTTCGGGAGCCATGGCATGGTACTGGGTTTTAAGCAGCGTAATGCTTTCTCCCGGAGTCAGACGCACTGTCGTTCCTGCCGGTACGGTATACCTGTGTCCGTCGGTATTTACCGTTACGTCGGAATCTGCAAGCCCGCCGTCTTCTGTCGAGTTGTAAAGTGTAACCAAAAGATTGCCGCCGCCGCGGTTGATAATATCTTCCATCTTTGACCAGTGAAAATGCATTGGAGAAACCTGATTTTCTTCCAGTATAAATATTTTCTCTGCATACGCTTTTTCGTATGCCGGGTTCTGCCGGTTCCCGTTGCGTATCGTAACCAAGACCAGCCCCAGTTCGTCAAAATTACTCTGTCCGTAATCGGTAACGTCCCATCCCAGCATGTTGTCGCGTATCTCGTCGTGTTCATGGCCCTTTGTTTTCCACTCCTCCGGAGTCCATTTAGTAAACGGCGGAAGCTGAAAACCCTTCTCTTCAGTGAAAGCTGCCGCGCGCTTAATAATTGCGTTTATTTCCGATCTTTTCATCTTAATTTCTCCTTCCTGATTATATCGGATATTTCCCCTTCTCCCTCGATTATCGATATTTCCAGATCAATTATTTCTTTCTCAAAAGCCTTCAGCATATGTACGCCTTCGTTTTTCTCCTGGTACGCACGGCCAAAGACGCTGGAATTCGAGGGCTCCAGACCCATTGCATAATCACCGGCCGCAATGGACTTCCATTGCAGGACGACCTGTGATTCCGTACTCAGCAGAGGATATACAGCGCCGCAGAACCATGTTTTCCCCGAACAGCTCCGCTTCTCTCATTTCTCCGCTGATTTTAATTATGTACGCGTCTTTTTATTATTTTCCATTGTTTATCCCTATTCCAAATTCGCGTGATACATCCACAGTTCATGCATGTCGACGTCTTTTTTTTCAATGATGATTTTGGCTATAATATCGCCCAGAAGAAGCAGGGTTTGCTCAAACAACGACGTCATAGGTTGGGCGGAATCGATCTCGTCCTTCAGCGACAGCTTTGTCCGAACCGGGATACGCACCATGAAATCTGCATATTCCTTCATGCTGCTGTTGGGGTTGGAGCCGATATGTACAACCTTTGCCCCCAATTTTTTCGCCTTCCCCGCGATCCCGAGGGGAAACATGGATTCTCCGCTTCCGGATCCGACAATCAGCACATCCTTCTCTGTAATGGCCGGTTCTGTGATTTCGCCCACAAAGTGCGCGTCGATCCCAAGATGGGCAAAGCGTTTTGTAATAGCCTGCAGGGATAGGAGCACCCTCCCGACCCCGACAAAAAAAACCCTGTCGGAATTTAAGATCACGTTGACCAGCTTCTCCAGACTTGCTGTGTCAATGCTGTCAAGAGTCTGTTTTAACTCGGATAAGACCAGATCTTTATCGTTCATAAACATACATTGGAAGTCTGTCATTCATACATCAGCCCCTTTTCGCGCTTTCAGCAAATCCGACCGGATCCGGTTTAGGCGACCGGTACTTTCCGGTATTCCGCCGCAGGAAATACAAGTGCTTCCGATTACAAAGACATCCACATATTCTCCGGCATATTTACTAATATTGTCAATCGATATACGGCCGTCGATTTCGATGAGGGCAGACGACCCCCGCTCATTGACCATGTTTCGCAGATCTTTGATCTTCCGCTCTGCGTAAGGAACCTGGGTTTCTTTTACGTTCCCGGCGTAACCCGGATTGATCAGCATCAATAAGACCGTGTCGCAGTTTTCAATCACATACTCTATCGTACTGAGAGACGTGGCAGGCTTAAGAGCGACGCCTGCCCGCACCCCTCTTCCCTTTATCTTATTGAGCATATGGTCCATATGCTTTTCGGTTTCGGCATGAAAGACCAGTTGCTGCACGCCGATATCAAGCAGCTCGTCAACGAAATAATCATTGCAAGCCGCCATTAAATGCACGTCAAAGTCCAGGTTCGTTTTGCTCCTGAGCTGTCTTACCGTTTCAAGCCCCAGCGGCATGCTCGGACTGAAATGGCCGTCCAAAATGTCAACGTGAAGAAGCTTTATGCCCGCTTGTTCAAGAAGCCGAACCTGTTCTTCCAGATTGCAAAGGTCAAAGCATATCAGGGAAGGAGAAAAGATGCACGATTCATCCCAAATCGTCTTCATACTGGATCGCCTCCGGTTTTTAAATGTTCTCCGGTCCGGTAAACGCCTTCGGTTTTCAGGTATTCTTCAATCCGGCCGCGGGTGGGCAAAGAGGAGATTGCACCCTTTTCCCTGACGCAGAGAGCTCCCGCGATATTGCCATAACCCATGGCTTTCAAAACCACAGCCTCGTTGAGCTGATTGCGGTTTGTGATTCGCTGTACGATAAGGCTTGATAAGAAACCGCCCCAAAATGCGTCTCCGGCGCCGGTCGCATCGACGGTTTTCGTCTTCAGGCCGGAAGCTTCGAGAGTCTTTCCCCGGAAAAAGGACCTGGCGCCTCTCGGCCCCAGCGTCTCGACGACCAGGGAGATCCCGTGTTCCTTCATCAGGGCGCCGATCTTTCCTTCTCCCCCAAGCATGCCGCTTTCCTCTTCTGAGATCTTCAGCAGATCGACATACCGTAAAACCTCGAATATCTTTTCTCTGGCCGCTTTCTCATCGCCATTCCAGAGCAGACTGCGGTAATTCACGTCAAAACTGACCATTTTTCCCGTATCGCTTGCCAGCTTCAGCGCATATGCCGTCGCTTCGGAAGCGGGCGAGGCCGACAGGGAGCAGGAACCGGCGTGAACGATGGTACAGTTCTCAATATCTTCGCGCTCTATGTCGCCGGGTTTCAAGAGCATATCGGCGCCCGGTTTTCTGGCAAAGGTGAAGGAACGTTCCCCGTTTTCATCCAGCGTAACGAAAGCCATTGTCGTTACCGCGTCGTCGGCCAGCTCTTCACAAAGAACCGTTACGCCGTTTTCTTTCAGTGTATTGACCAGAAAACGGCCAAAACCGTCGTTGCCCATTCTCCCGTAAAATCCGGATTTATGGCCGTTCCTTGCAACGGCGACCGCTACGTTGGCCGGCGCGCCGCCCGCGTTGCGTATATAGCTCGCGGGCTCGCAGCCGGGAAAAAAGTCGATCACCATCTCACCTACACAGATTACATCGAGACCCATTTGTTTTTACCTCTTGCTGTTCAAAGCTGTTCAGATACCGGGTGAAACGGAGAATATCCCTTTCACTATTTTACCTGTGTAATTGATGCACTGATATCTGTGGTTTTCCGGAATATACATCACCTCGCCTTCCTCCACGATGAAGGTCTCATAGGTATCCGGAAAGAAAAACGTTATGGGGCCTGATTCAACATAGACAGTCGCATCCCCTTTATGGCTGATGGGCTCGGAGGCTCTGACGCCCTCTCCGCCGACGGGGACCAGAAATTCTCCCATATGACAGTAATCATTGCTTACAAAAAAGTTGAACGGGATGGGATGGGTATCCCCGTGTATCGTCCTCAGCATGTTTTCCTGTGTTATTTTAACAAATTCCCCTGTTTTCCTTACTTCCCTGCCGTCAACCGGCCATGTCCCGATACGGTCCAGACTCATAACGCCACCTCCTGCTTTTCGTTATATTTTAATACCTTCATATTGCTGTCGTCATATACCGGAGGACCGTCCTCTCCTTCTTCCCATACTCTGGGAGCTATAATATAAAGCATATGCGCGATTTCCTGTGTGAAATTGTATCCCTTATGGGGCGCATCCTTGGGCAAAAGTATGGACTCGCCCTGCTTGACCTCCACAACCTGTCCGGTGGACGGATTAAACATTGTTACCGTCCCCTTAAGGATATAATAAACTTCATCGCCGGCATGCACGTCAGTGGGATCAAACGAACTGCCCGGAGCCAACTGATAGGACCCCGAAAAGATCTTGTCGGTTGCGGCGTACATCCAGTTCAAGTCGCTGGCATGCGGCTTTTCCGGCGTGTAAATGTACGTTATCATTTTTTCCTTTGTAATAACCACCGGCTTCTTTTCATCCGGGCTGCAGGGATATTTCCCAAAATATTCCGAGACCTTAACCATTTATGTAACCTCCATTA
>DATMXY010000381.1:0-2740 GCA_035561275.1 Anaerovoracaceae bacterium
CTCTTTTATAGCAACACATGAAATAATAAACCCGCCATTCATTGAAACTTCAATTTTGGCGGGTAGATAATTTGCTTTAATTAATCCTGCAGAACCGCGCCGGTATTTGCCGAGGTGACAAGCTTCGCGTACCGCGCAAGATATCCGGATTTTACCTTCGGCTCCGGCAGCACAAAGGCCGCTTTTCTCGCCGCGATCTCTTCATCGGACAGTTCTACGGAAAGCTTTCTCCCGGGTATGTCGATATGAATGATATCGCCGTCCCTCAGCAATCCGATGAGCCCGCCGTTCATGGCCTCCGGAGAAACATGGCCGATGGAAGCTCCCCTGGACGCGCCGGAGAATCTCCCGTCGGTGATGAGCGCAACGTCCTTGTCAAGGCCCATGCCGGCGATGGATGAAGTCGGGGAAAGCATCTCCCTCATTCCGGGGCCGCCCCTGGGGCCTTCATACCGGATCACGAGGACGTCGCCCTTTTTGATCTTCTTTACCCAGATGGCTTCCGACGCTTCTTCTTCGGAATTGAATACGACTGCGGGGCCGGAATGCTTCAGCATTTCTTCCGCCACGGCCGATTCCTTGACCACGGCCCCGTCCTCCGCCAGATTGCCTCTCAGAATGGCCAGTCCGCCGCGGTTTCTGTACGGCTTTTCAATGGGCATAATCACGCTGTGGTCTTTGACCGACAGACTGGAAATGTTTTCGCCCACGGTCAACCCCGTTACGGTCATGCAGTCCTTATCGAGAAGGTCTTTCTTGGTCAGCTCATTCATGAGGGCCGGAATACCGCCGGCTCTGTGGAGGTCTTCCATATGGTGATGTCCGCTTGGACTGATTTTTACGATATAAGGCGTTTTTTCGCTGATCCGGTCAAAGCGTTCCAAATTCAGCTTTATGCCGGCTTCATGGGCGATGGCGGGCAAATGGAGCACGGTATTGGTGGAACCGGCCATTGCCATGTCGACGGTGATGGCATTCTCAAAGGCACGCTCCGTTAAAATGTCTCTTGGGCGGATATCCCGCTTTACCATTTCCATCACCTTGACCCCTGCCATCTTGGCAAGGCGAACCCTTTCGCCGGTATCCGCCAGCGCGGTGCCGTTGTATGGCAATCCCATGCCAAGAGCCTCGGTTAGGCAGTTCATGCTGTTTGCCGTGAACAGTCCGGAACAGGAGCCGCAACCTGGACATGTGTTCAGCGCCGTCTCTTCCAGTTCTTCTTCCGTGCAGTCTCCGTTACGGAACGCGCCGATTTTTTCCATGATGCTGTTAAAATCAAGAACGGTTCCGTTGAGATAACCTGCCCTCATCGGACCGCCGCTGACTACGACGGCAGGGATGTTCAAACGGGCCGCGGCCATCAGCATACCAGGCACGATCTTGTCGCAGTTGGGGATCAGGACCAGGCCGTCGAAGGCATGCCCCTTTGCCATGGCTTCAATGGAGTCCGCTACCAGCTCCCGGCTAGCAAGAGGGTATTTCATCCCTTCGTGGCCCATGGCGATCCCGTCGCAGATACCGATGGAAGGAAACTCCACCGGAGTGCCGCCGGCCAGGGAAACGCCCTTCTTCGCCGCTTCCGCAATACGGTCCAGGTGCATATGGCCGGGTATGATCTCATTCTGCGAGTTGACGATCCCGATCAGGGGCCGATCTATTTCTTCACGGATATAACCCATTCCGTAAAACAAGGCGCGTACCGATGCGCCGGACGGGCCGTGCTTGATATTGTCACTGTTCATGTTTAACCTCCACACAATTTTTTCTTTTGCTGATCCTTAGTATAACGCAAAAATAAACTAAGGTCAAAATTTTTAAAGGCTAAACTATTTTGTCAGGCTTTCATAAATCCTGGATAAATTGTCCTCCATGCGTTTCAGATAGGTGCCGCTTCCTTCGTCGCTTTCTATCGTATAGATTGTCTGTACCTCCGCGCCGACTTCATTGGCCAGAGTCTCGGAAACTTCGGGGCTTGCCATCTCTTCGGCAAAGATCGTCGTTACGCCGTGTTCCCTGCAGTAATCCACAAGCTCGGAAAGCTGCCGCGCAGTCGGCTCTCCTTCCGCGAAAACGTCCTCCACGCTGTTCTGCTCCAGACCGAAATCTCTGCAGAGGTAGGCAAAGGCCGCGTGACCCGTTACAAAGCTCTTTTTACCCACACTCCGGAATTTTGTCTCATACTCACTGAAAAGGTCTTCCGACTCAGAAACAAAATCTTGATAATTGCCTTCATAATACTCCTTGTTCTGAGGATCCGCCTCGGTCAGTGCGTCCCGGATATTTCCGGCCTCGATCATCGCATTTCTCAAGCTGAGCCAGGTATGCGGGTCATATTGCCCGTGCTCTTCGATTTCTTCCGGTTCTTCATTTTCGATAGGCGTAACGCCCCTGGATGCTTCCACCGCAATCAAGTCCTCATTCTGAACGGCCTGGACGGCGTCTTCGACCCAGGACTCCAGCCCAAGCCCGCTGTAAACAAGAATCTGCGCCTCGGCCAGATCGGCGAGATCCTGCGCTTTCGGCTCAAAATCATGAGGTTCCATGCCGTCGGGCATGATGTTTGAGACCGTAACCTTGTCTTTTCCGATTGCTTCGGCAAATTCCTTCATCGCGTTAAAGGTTACGGAAACCTTGATCTTATTTTCCCCCACCGTATCCCCCTGGCCGCTGTCGGCCTGCCCGCCGCCGGTGCAGGCCGGAATACTCACGGCAACGACAAGGCATAATAATAAGACAAACC
>DATMXY010000382.1:0-3664 GCA_035561275.1 Anaerovoracaceae bacterium
TTTCAGGATCCATCTCAAATATGAAACCTGTCGCTTCTGCGCCCTTTATTTTCCTCAGGTCAAATTCCCCTTTCACGAAAGAATAATAATTACCGTCGTAAACATGGAAAGCTTTTAACGTGTCGAGATACCCCAGTCTCATGATTTTCTTCGAATTGACTCTGTTAAAGATCAAAAAATTTCCCAAATCCCACGGACACTGAATGATCCGGAGAAAATCCGCGTCCTTCAGCCTTTCCTTGCGGATCACGCCCACAGACTCAAGGTTCACCGCGATGACATGAGTCGCTCCGTGATCCAGCGCAAGGCCTACGGGCATATTATCCGTAAAAGCGCCGTCAATATATTTTAATTTGTTGATTTCATAGCCTTTCATAGCGGGAAAGACAGTGGAACCGGCCATCAGGTAATCCACCAGCATTCCTTCGGGGATTTCTTCTTTCATGAGGAATTTCGGCGTCATGGAAGGAAGCTCTGCCGTGACCAGTCCGTACTCCACAGAAGACTTTCTGACTGCGGCCTCGTCGACATGCCGGAGAAGCAGCTCCTTCAGCTTGCTTGTGCCGATGCCTGAATTTGCGAGAATATCTTTGATATCCATATCGAAGACCATTGGCGTATCGATCTCCTTCCAAAGCGAAACCGCAAGGTCAAAGGCGTCCTGCGCGACCAATGCGCCGTTGATCGCTCCCACCGAAGTTCCCGTTACGATGTCAATGGGGATCCCAAGCTCTCTCAGCGCCTGCCAGACGCCGATTTCGTATGCTCCCCTTGAACCGCCGCCGCCAAGGACAAGGGCAGTTTTTCGAACTTCCATAGATACACCCCCCTTTGAGGATTTCGTTGATTTACGCTTCGCGGCTAAAATAATATTGGACCCAGGATCGGAGCAGAACCGCGCATGATATTAACTGACAAGAAAATACTTCGGCGGTCCAGACTGCAGAGTCTACAAACCAGTCGCTGCCCTTCACCACCATGAGGAGTCCGGCCGCAAAAAGGACAAAATGTAGAATTTCACCCATCCGTAATAATCCTCCCGAGTTTTCTTGCACCTTTGTGTTTCAACGAAGGCGGGCGTATCCTGACCCTCGTTATTATTTGAAGTATAACATAAAACCATACAAATAGAAAATATTTCGCTTGAACATCTGTTTGAAAAGGGGCATAATAAGAACGTGAGTTCTGAAAACCAGAGGGAGGAGTTCCGAGTGGAAAGCACCTTTGAGAAACTGAAGATACTGGCCGACGGGGCAAAATACGACGTGTCCTGCTCTTCCAGCGGAGTTGACCGGAAAAACACGGGGAAGATCGGAAACTCGTCGGCATCGGGAATCTGCCATTCCTGGTCTGCCGACGGGCGATGCATCTCGCTGCTCAAGATTCTTTTTACCAATAAATGCGTTTTCGACTGTGAATACTGCGTGAACCGCCGTTCTGCCGACGTGCCCAGGGCAAGCTTTGAGCCGAAAGAGCTGGCGCAGCTGACCATCGAGTTCTACCGCCGGAATTATATAGAAGGCTTTTTCCTTAGCTCTGCGGTGGAGGTGTCGCCGGACTATACCGCCGAGAGGATTTTAAACTGTGTCAGGCTGCTGCGGTATGAATACGGCTTCGAAGGGTATATTCACGCAAAGATCATCCCCGGGGTATCCCCGGAAATCCTTCACCAGATAGGACTTGCGGCGGACCGTCTGAGCATCAACATCGAGCTGCCTACCGAAAAAAGTCTGAGCCTGCTTGCTCCGCAGAAGAAGCCGAAGAATATCTTTACGCCCATGAAACAGATCACCCAGACACTGACGGAGCGGAGACAGCTGAAAGGCCCCGGTACGATGTTCAAGAACCAGGACATCTACAGCGCCGGAGACCTGAGTTACCTGGAACCGCAGGGCGAGAATATCTCCGCCGGCGACGGCAGCCTTGTGGACCTGGCGGGAAACCCCCTTTCTGCGCGGACAGGAACGCCCCCTGCCCTGCGGAAAAGAGGAAAGGAGCGGTTCGCCCCCGCGGGGCAGACCACACAGATGATCATCGGCGCCACTCCTGAGAGCGACCGTCAGATTGTGAAAACCTCGGAAGGCCTCTATCGCACATTTAAAATGAAGAGGGTCTATTTTTCCGCATATATCCCCGTTTCAAACTCGCCGCTGCTGCCTACGCCGTTTACGGCGCCGCCCCTTACAAGGGAGCACCGCCTGTATCAGGCGGACTGGCTGCTGCGATTTTACGGATTCACCGCCGACGAAATCCTGGATGAGAAGACGCCTTTCCTCGATCTGGAGCTGGACCCCAAAATAAGCTGGGCGCTGAGAAACATTGAAAAGTTCCCCATGGAAATCAACAAGGTCTCACTGGACGAGCTGCTGCGCATCCCGGGGGTCGGCACGACTTCCGCCCTGCGGATCGTACGGCAGCGCAGGATGGCCGCCATTCGTTTCGATGATTTGAAAAAAATTGGCGTTGTCGTGAAACGGGCCAAATATTTCATCACCTGCTGCGGCAGATATTACGGCGGCCATGAAATCGCGCCGGAATATATCAAAAATGAAGTACTGGCCGCAGATCAGATCAGGGATCGACTGCTGCCCGCAGATGAGAATGTCCAGTTGTCCATGTTCAACCCCGTGGCCCCGCAATGGGGCGCCGCCACCATACGTCAGGACAAAGTCGGCCAAGCCGGTATCGCGGCGGGATCAGGGCCGGCTGCAGCCGCGGAACGGCCGCCGGCCCCGGCCGGCGTGTCCACTGAACGGATACCGAATCCATTCGCCGCATCCGCTGAGAGGAGGCTGATCCGCAATGGTTGATTATCTCTATGACGGGACCTTTGAGGGATTTCTGACCTGCATCCATGCCCATTATTATGAAGAAAAGGCCGCGGGCATTTACAGAAAGGAATGTTACCAGGCCAGCCTCCTTTCCGGCTGCAAGACCATTGAAACGGAAGAAAGACAAGCCTCGACAGTATATGAGGCCATTGAGAAGAAGATTTCCAGAGACGATCTGCGCAGGATATACAGAGTCTTTCAGTCTTCCGACGGGGAAAAAGAGAATAAATTGCTGCGCTATATCATCCTGGGCTTTCGGGAAGGGCCGGAAATCAGCCTGCTTCACAGCAATCCCGTCGTATTTGACGTCCAGAAATGCGAACAGAAGGTTTTCTGTGAAGTCCACAGGATCCTGGGCCTGGCGAGGTTTTCGGCCCTGAAGTACGGCGGTGCGGACAGATACGGTGAGGCGGGCTGCTGCGATGCGACCGCGGACCGCGACCCGGTGGCCGGCGGCCCGGAGATCCTGTACTGCCGCATCGAACCGGACCACGATATCCTTGAGTTCATTGCCGGCCATTTCTCAGACCGTCTTAGAAACGAACCCTTCATCATCCACGATAAAACCAGGAGCAAAGCGATCTTCGCCCGGGACGGCGACTGGTATATTTCCGCTTTTAACGGAAAGGGCCTTCCCTTGTCAGGGGCAGGGGAAAGGGAGTATAGTGACCTCTGGAGAATGTATTTTGAGACCATAGCTATTCAGGAGCGGATCAATCCGGCCTGCCAGAAGCGGTTTATGCCGGTCCGTTATTGGAAAAACCTGACTGAAATTCGTTAAAGACTACCCCTTCCCTTGAATAATTTTCTAAACATGTTAAAATGTTAATGTG
>DATMXY010000383.1:0-2445 GCA_035561275.1 Anaerovoracaceae bacterium
CATTTTAAGCAAATTGTTACATTAAAAAAATCAATTGAAACAAGGAAGGTGAAAAGAGTATGGCAGAAGGATTGGAAGATATCGAAGCAGTGGAAGATACTCAGAAAAACCGGTTCTTAACATTCGCCGTCGGAAAAGAGATTTACGGAATTGAAATCATGCACGTGACGGAAATTATCGGCATCCAGAACATTACCGCGGTGCCGGAGCTTCCGGAATACCTGAAGGGGATTATCAATTTAAGAGGAAAAATCATTCCGGTTATGGATGTCAGATTACGGTTTAAAAAAGAAGCGAAAAAGTATGACGACAGGACCTGCGTTATTGTGATCGACGTTGAGGAAGGCCCTATAGGACTGATCGTCGACAATGTATCCGAAGTCCTGACAATTCCTGAATCTGACATCGTGGAACCGCCCCAAATGAGCATAGGCTTCAGCAGCAGTACCTTTATAAGTAAAATAGGGAAGACGGGAAACGACGTAAAGCTGCTGCTGGATTGCAGAAAGCTGCTTTCGGAAGCGGAGACCGCCGAACTTACAGAACTGTCCCGAATCATGTAGCATCAGTAACAGAAATTAAACGAAGCAAACGTCGTAACAGGAGGATTCAGATGAGATTTACAATTAAAGCAAGACTTTTTTTAGGATTCGGCATAATCATTATCATTTTGGCGGGAATGGGACTCTTTTCCCTGAATGCCCTCAGCCAATTCAACAAGGAAACGGTAAACATCGGAGAAAATTATCTGCCCAGCGTGGATATTGCCCACACGCTCAATTCTTCAGTGGCGAATTTCCGGATCGCAGAACTGCGGCATGTCCTTGCGCAGACGCCGGATGAAATGCGTGAAATGGAGGACAGAATCGACACCCTTGACAGTACGATGAAAGAAAATCTTGCCGCGTATGAAGCGATAATCACCAATGATACGGACAGGGAGCTGGTCAATACCATAAGTACGGAGTGGGGAATCTATACCGATATCAGTCAGCAGATCACTACCCTGAACGGTTCCGGAAACACGGAAGGAGCGATGACAATCGTCAGAGGAGAATCCAAGGCCGAGTATGACAAAATAGCGCAGCTTACGAAGGAGCTGGTTGATTTAAACAAGACCGGGGCTGATCGATCGGTTACTAACGCGGCCGCGGTTTACGCCAGCACGAGGGTTATTTTGCTTGGAGTAATTGTCGTTGCAATCCTCATATGTCTCGGAGCAGCCCTGCTGATCACCCGAAGCATTGTGAAGCCAATCGGCAGGCTGATCACCGTGGCGGATACCCTCGCGGTGGGAGATATCAACGTCAGTGTGGAAACAAATCTGAAGGATGAAATCGGACAGCTCATGGCTTCCTTTGATCGAATGATCGCCAGTATAAGGGAACAGGCTCTGGCGACGGAACGGATGGCGGCAGGGGATCTGACCATCGATATCAAGGTCAGATCGGAGCAGGATCTTCTCGGGAAAAAGCTGGCCGAGATGGTTGAAAAGAACAACGAGGTGCTGACCAATATCGCGTCGGCTTCGGAACAGGTTGCCGCAGGGTCAAAACAGGTGTCTGATTCCAGCGTGGCGCTTTCTCAGGGCGCGGCGGAGCAGGCCAGCTCCGTGGAACAGCTCACCGCTTCGCTGGAAGAAATTTCTTCCCAGACAAAGATGAATGCGCTGAACGCAAATCAGGCCAACGATCTCGCAGTGACGGCGAAGTCCAATGCGGTGCAGGGAAACCAGCAGATGGGCGATATGTTAAAGGCAATGGAGGACATTAACGAAGCTTCCGCCAACATTTCAAACATTATAAAAGTAATTGACGACATTGCATTCCAGACGAATATTCTGGCGCTGAACGCCGCAGTGGAAGCCGCAAGAGCGGGCCAGCACGGTAAAGGTTTCGCGGTCGTCGCGGAAGAAGTAAGGAATCTTGCGGCACGTTCCGCCGATGCGGCCAAGGAAACCACGGCGATGATTTCCAGCTCCATAAAGAAGTCGGAGGACGGAACCAAAATCGCAAGAGATACGGCCGGCGCTTTAAATAAAATCGTAGACGATATCGACAAGGTTGCGACACTGATCAAGGAGATAGCCGTAGCTTCCAATGAGCAGGCGACCGGTATCAGTCAGGTAAATCAGGGCATCATGCTTGTTTCACAAGTGGTTCAGACGAATTCGGCAACCTCCGAGGAAAGCGCCGCCGCCAGTGAAGAACTGTCCGGTCAGGCCTCCTTCCTTAAGGAAATGGTAGGAAAGTTTAACCTGAAAAAGAGGAACAGCGGTTTCAGCCAGGTTGAATCGGTTCATCCGGAGATGATCAAAATGATCGAAAGCATGGCGGAAAAGAAGAAAAACGGCGAGGCCGCGCCGGAGGAAGCCGCTGTGTTAAAAGAAAGGACCATGCCCCTGAACAATTTTGAGTTTGGCAAGTATTAATCCTACTTGAGATG
>DATMXY010000384.1:0-9276 GCA_035561275.1 Anaerovoracaceae bacterium
TTACTAATGACAGAGGATAAAATAAAAATGAGAGTACAGGTGATCAACGGACCAAACCTGAATATGCTTGGAATACGGGAACCTGAAATTTACGGCGCCCTGACGCTGGAGGAAATCAACCGCCAGGTTTTACAAAAGGGGGAAGCGCTGGGCTTTACTATGGACTTTTATCAGTCCAATCACGAGGGAGCTATCGTCGATAAGATCCAGGGCTGCTACGGAAAGACGGACGCTATTGTGATCAATCCCGGCGCTTATACCCATTACAGTATCGCGATCCGGGACGCCATCGCCGCGGTAGGGATCCCGACAGTGGAAGTCCACCTGAGCGATATCAACAGCAGGGAGGATTTCCGAAAAATTTCTGTGGTCAAAAGCGTATGCGTAAAACAGATCTGGGGAAAAGGAGTCCACTCTTATACGGAGGCCCTGGAGTTTCTGGCGAAAAAATACGGCCAGTAACAAAAAACGGACAAGTCATGAAGGCAACGGATCAACAGAAGGGGCCAGGCGGCAGCATTACAGAAAACACGGGGGAGAAGAAATATGGCGACCATAGAAGACGCATCTTTAATGAGAGAAGTAATTGATAAAATGGATTATATGGTCCGTATTATGGACGCGGACCATAAGGTTATTTATATGAATGAAAAAATGCAGGAGAGATTCGGACATACCATGGGGAATATCTGCTATTCCCTGCTGGGAAAAGAAGAAAAATGCGAACACTGCGTGACCCAGGAATCAAGGGAGACCGGAAAGACAGACATGAAGCATGTCCCGATCGGAGACAGGTATTATAACATCATTTCTTCGCCGGTCAGCGCTAATAATGGCCAGAATTATTCCATTGAGCTGCTTCATGATATTACGGAATCGAAAAAAATAGAAGACGAACTGATGAAGCATTACGAAAAGCTGAAAGCGGACGTGAAATTTGCGAAACACATCCAGAACCGTGTATTGCCAATAGACGGTGCGTATTGGAATGAGCTGGAAATCAGTTCCGTCTATCATCCCAGCGAAGACCTGGGCGGCGACCTGTTTGACATCATTAGGATGAATGGCAGTGAATCTCTGATTTACATAGCGGACGTATCCGGACACGGGATCACATCTTCCCTGACAACGATTTTTTTACGGCAGATGATCCGTGGGCGGGTCGGCGAGAATAAAGTGAACTTAAAAGAACTTTTGGGAATCCTTCAGAAAAGCTACAATGAGTTGGGTTTCGATAAAGAGCAGTATCTTACCATTCTGTTCTGTCTTTACAACAGGGAGAAAAAGGAGGCAACCTTCCTGAATGCCGGCCATAACTGCATGCCGATCATCATAAAGAATACGGGAGAAGTCCGGGAAGTAGAGGTGACGGGCATGCCGGTCTGCAGCCTGGAGGAAAAAATGCCCCATGATGAGGCTGTCGTATCGGTCGAGGCAGGCGACCGGATCGTTTTATATACGGATGGAATTAAGGAAACACGCAATGAAGATAAGGAACCGTATGAAGCGGAAAGAATTTTAAAAACGATCCGAGGGAATCTCCAGCTAGACGGAAAAACCCTTGCGGCAAAAGTGATCGAAGATGCGGAAGCATTCGCGGGAAAGCCTGCGGCAGACGATATGGCAATCATGATCGCAAAGCTTCTTTAATTACTCTGCCTCCGGTTTGGGACGGATGCTCTCAATCCCCAGGTTTGCCAGTTCGTCGGCGCGATTGTTCATCTTTGTTATATAGAGGAAATCATCCATGGAAAAGGACGGGCCGTTCCATTCGATGAATTTGCTGTAAAGGGGATCGACTTTCGTTGTTTTGCTGTTCAGGTTGACATGACCTTTGACCCGGTAAAATTCAATGGCATGTCTGCTGATATGCGCGAAGAGGGCCTCCCAGAGGTCCCGGTTTTCCACATCGGTTTTTTTGGCGGTTTTCCAATTGTTCCGGTACCAGTTTTGATACCATTTTTCCCGGAAGCAATTCATCAGGTAAGAACTGTCGGAAAAGACGCGGATATGCAGATTGTCCTTGTTCAGCGCCTGGAAGGCATTGAGGAGGGCCATCATCTCCATCCGGTTGTTGGTGGTGTTCGGTTCGCCTCCGAAAAGTTCTTTATGGTGCTCGCCGTATTCCAGTACGGCTCCCCAGCCGCCGGTATTCGTCTCGTTCTGATTGCCGGCACAGGCGCCGTCGGTATAGATATATACTGTTTTCATCACAGCCGCTCCTTATTGGTAAACTCATATAGATTATGCCCTAAAAAAAGACGGTAAGCAAGGGCTTCCTTTATTGAACGGCGGCTCCGGTGACAGCGGGCGAAACCCCCAATCGGCAGCAAGAAAAATCCTCGGGCAATAAATTTCGGAAAATGTTGGAAAACAGGAAAATTCGGGCTGTTAAACCGATATATTGTAAAACTATTTTAAAGCTTGCGTAACACGTTTGTAATATACATAATATATACTGTACAGTATAATTAATGTGAAAACTGGCTATTTACACCTTAGATAAATTATACAGAAAGGAGGAGATTATCGGATGAGAAAATTGACCGCCGTACTAACCGTGCTCTTGTGTATGCTTTTCAGCACAATTTTCTCCCATGCTGCGGCCGGAAATCCCAATGTCGTTCTTGTTAATCCTGCGGCGGGCAGCATCGTTTATTCCAGTAATCTCTTGATTTCTGTCAAACTGACACAACCGACGACCATCAAGGTGAGCGTCTTTGAAGAAAAACAGGCGGCCAGCGGGACGGCCGGCGCTGTAAGCGTGAATACGGCGGCTACTTCCGGTGCGCTGAACAGCGTGATTACAAACCCCATTCCCGTTACAACTCCCGCCATATTTATAAGCAACAACAATTTAACCTTTTATACAAAACAGGTGAACGGATTAAAGCCCGGACTGTACAAAATTCAGATCGACACCCTGGATACGGAACAGAAGGTCATTTATACAAACAGCAGCCATGTAGCGATCAAGGAAAAGGCAGAGGAGGCAGACGCTAAGATTTTTGACGATTCGCAATCCGGAACGATGCAATTCCTGCAGACCTTGCTGAAAACGATATTTGGAGAGTAAGGACGGCAAGTGTCATGTCAAAGTCAGGATTGATAGAAAAAGCAAAAAATGTCAGTTTAGTAGTATTGTTTTTATCGACGGTACTACTATTATACTTTTTTTGGGGAAATATAACATTTGATGAGTTCAGGTCCTCGACCACGGAAGCCGCGGGGTGGGCGCCGGAAGCGGCGAGCCTGATGAAGCCGGAGCGGATCGTCATAAACTTCGGAGATAATTATACTGTGACGCCTGCCGGGGACATCTGGCGCAACGACACCGAGAAGGACAGCTTTGTGGAAGAGCTTGGACGGTTCGGCCCCGCGGAAAATATCCGGGTGGAGGAAATTTCACAGGACCAGTATCTGCAGGTCATGAAATTTCAGTCTATCTGGGCGGAATTCAATTATGATATTCCATTGGCTGACTTTTGTGACAATTTTAATATTCAGAAACCGCAGAGCTATGACGTCATCGAAACGGTCACCTCCATCGGCTATTCTGCCGCGCAGGGGGGAAACAGCCTGTTCATCTGCGACGGAAAGAATGACAAGCATTACCGCCTGGTAGCGGAGGAAGCCGGAAATGCGGGCAATACGGAATTTCCTGCCTTCATTGCTTTCATCGCGGCGGAAGGGTATAATATCTATTATCCCGCCGGCAGTCAGATGGGCGTTGAAAACGATACGCTGGTTCCCCTCTCCGTGAAGACGAACCTGAAAGGGTTTCCTTTCAGGCAGGACATCTATTCTTATCAGAACGAAAAGATCAGCGCCATTGCGGAACAGTTTTTCGGAAGGAATTTTGATTTTGTCCGAACAATAATGGAAGAAAACGGAACGGTGATCTACATGTACGGTTACGGCCAGAATGTACTCATCGTAAATACGGACGGCAGCATCGAATATAAGGAAGGGCAGAGCGAGGACGTCAAAGATCAGAGTTTCTCCGGTTCCCTGGAAACGGCGGTGAGCTTCGTTGCAAACCATGGCTCCTGGGAGTCCCTGAGCAGCGCTGGGCTGACGCCGTATTTAAAGGATGTGATCCGGGATCCGGACGATAAGGATGGCCGCCGGTTTATTTTCGGACTGGAGGTAAACGGGAGCAGGCTGTATTATGAGGAGGGAGACCCCTTCGTTGTGGACGTCACCTCCGGTCAGGTAACCTATTATAAGCGGCACCTCATCGAAATCAATCCGGAAGACATCGAAGCCATAGAAACCGCTTCCATCGAGGACGCTTTTTCTACGGCGAACCTGATCGCGCAGAACTATAAATATATCTATAATATTCTTCTTCCTTCCGGCGAAGTCAAGGCGACGGCCAACGAGGACGAAATGTTTGACATCATCGCGGCGTTGGTAAAAGATATGAAGATCGGGTACGTAAAACCGGCGGGCGAAATGGCTGCGGAAATTCGGCCTGCATGGATCGTCAGTGTAAGCGATACCGTGATCTATTTTGATCTGTATGACGCAGATCCCATCGGTTATTCCAAGGAGTAAAAGAATGGACTGGACAAAAGCGAAAACCATACTGATCGTTGCGCTTGTTGTTACAAACCTGGTGCTGATAGCGACGTATTTTACTCAAAACAACCGATTTGAAAACGACGAAAAGAAGATGGAAGACGTAACAATCAAGCTGCTGGAGGAAAAAAACATTTTCGTCGAGACAGACATCCCGGAGGAACGGCCAAGAATGGCCAGACTGACGGTGCAGTTCGATACCATGGACGAAGACGTGGTCAACGAGCAGCTTGCAAAACAGAAACCATTACCGGCGGAGGAGCAAACGGACGAAAATCTCGTCGCCAGGGCGGAGGACTTTATTGAAAAATGCGGGTTGATGACGGAGAACGTGACCTTCAGCCATATCGCCCGCACGGGGTCCGGAACCCAAAGCGAAACCGCGGTATTCTTCAAAAATTATATCAACGGCATCGCCATTGAGGACAGCCACATCATCTGCACGATAGAGGACGGCAGAATAACCGGCTTTGATCGGTACTGGCTGAACCCTGTCGAAGTCAATAACATGGAAAGGGAAGTAACCCCGGCGGTAGCTGCCCTGGTCAGATTTATGAGCGAGACCACGGGAGAGGAAAAAATCCATGTAGAGGACATTACCCTGGTTTATTGGCTTGATTCCAGCGTCTTCGACGCCGAGTCCCCCGTCATCGATACGGCATTTCCCGCGTGGAGGATCACTTACAATCAGGGGGACGACCGGATCAATACCAAGGTGGCTCACATCATGGCCTGGGAACAATAAAAAAAGCGGCTGACGCCGCTTCCGCCAGGAAACCTACGGCTTCCTTCGGTACCTGCCGGCCGGCAAACATATTTCTTCACTTCTTCAAATGCAAATCACATATTCATCACAATAATAATAGACAATAAAGGAGAAATGACGATGACTTTAAGCTTTTGTTCCTTTTCAAGCGGAAGCAGCGGCAACTGCTATCTGATCAGGTCCAGAACGACGGCAATCCTTGTGGACGCCGGTATCAGCGGCAGGAGAATCTACGAGGGGTTGGAAAAGACCACTACGCCGAGGGAACAACTGGCGGCACTGCTGATCACACATGAGCACATCGATCACACGAAGAGCGTCCGGACGATCATGCGGAAGGAAAAAGCCATGAAAGCTTATGCCAACGCTATGACCTGGGGCCAGATCGGCGGGCAGGTATGCGAAGAACAGAGGGAAATCTTCGAGACAGGGGAAACCTTCCCGATCGGCGATATTGCGGTCAGGACTTTCCGGGTATCCCACGACGCCGCGGAGCCCGTGGGATTTACGTTTTCTTCCGGAGGAAAACAGATCAGCATCGTAACCGATACAGGATGCATGAGCGAAGAGATCATTTCAGAAATAAAAGATGCGGATATCCTGATACTGGAGGCAAACCACGACGTGGATATGCTGAGGGTCGGAAGATATCCCTGGTTTTTAAAACAGCGTATATTGGGAGAAGAAGGCCATTTGTCCAACGCGGCGGCCGGGGAGATCATCCTGCGGCTGCTTTCCGAGAACGGCAAGGAAAGGCACGTTTTGCTGGCGCACCTGAGCAAGGAAAACAACTTTCCGGAGATGGCCTACCAGACGGTGAAAAACATCCTGGAAGAGGCTGATTATTACATAGACAAACATTTAAAACTCAATACGATCATAAGGGATGAGGTAAGTTTGGTCTATGAAATATAACGGTCACAGCCATTGGGGCACAGCGTTTCTGCAAGGAAGCGACCGTTATAGCATCAGTTAATAAGGTAACAAAGGGGGGATAAAAATGGAGAACGACGAATACAGAAATGAATATTCAAATGAATCAAACGAATCTTTAAACGGAGAAGGCATCCAGGCCGGAAGCCGGGAGTACGCCGCGCCGGTCGCGGGCACTGCCGCGCCGCCGAAGAAGGGGAAAAAGATATTCCGGAAAATACTTGCAGTGATCCTGATGCTGGTGCTTGCCGCGGGGGCCGGCTTCGGCGGCGGACTCGCGGCGGTGTATTACGGTCAGGCCTTCATCGGGCAGCCGGTCAACGACGTCACGATCAATCCCGACGACAAGATCAATACCGCCGAAGCCATCGCCGTGAAGGTACTGCCGTCAGTTGTCGGCATCAGTACCAGCACCGAGGTAACATACCAAAGCTTTTTCGGTACCCAGCGGGGTATGCAAAACGGCGTAGGCACAGGGATCATCGTGGATGAAAACGGATATATCCTGACCAATTCCCATGTGGTCAGCGACGGAAACGCCAAGGAAATCATTGTGCAGCTTACCGACGGAAGGGAGGTTGCCGGCACGGTTCTCTGGAATGACACATACAGCGATTTGGCTATCGTGAAAATCGACACGCCGAATCTGAAGGCGGCGGAGCTGGGCGATTCGGAGACGGTCAAGATCGGCGCCTATGCGGCGGCCATCGGCAATCCTCTGGGCATGGCCTTTGACAGAAGCGTCACCCAGGGCGTCATCAGCGGGCTGAACCGCTCCATCACCGTGACTGACGGCCAATCCCAGATCACCATGGACGGCTTGATCCAGACCGACGCTTCCATCAATGCGGGAAACAGCGGCGGGCCTCTGCTCAACAGCGCCGGGCAGGTCATCGGGATCAATTCCGCCAAGGCGCAGAGCGGCGAGGGTCTCGGCTTTGCGATTCCGATCAATACGGCAAAGCCCATCGTAGAAGAGATCAAGTCGAAAGGGGAATTCAAGCGTTCCTATATCGGCATCAGAGGCGCCAGCGTCGAAGACTATCTGCAGGCATATCCTGACGGCGACCTTGGAACGAAAACGGGCGTGTACATCGTACAGATCTATACCGATTCCCCGGCGTCAAAGGCAGGCATGAAGGAAGGGGACGTCATAACGGAGCTGGAAGGCAAGAAGATAGAGACCATGTCACAGCTCATCAGCAGCCTGTTCCGGTACAGGCCGGGAGACGAGGTGGAACTGACGGTGCTCAGGGACGGCAGGACCATGAAAGCCAGCGTGACCCTGACCACAATGGACGAGTCGCCGGCGATACCGGATGACAAGCAAACTCCGCAATAAGGGAGGAAAGGCCGAAACCGGATTTCGACATAAGGGAAATCGGGTTTCGGCAATTTTTTATGAACATCAGTATTATTTGCATCGGAAAACTAAAAGAACAATACTGGACGGAAGCCGTACGGGAATACGGCAAGCGGCTTAGCAAATATTGTACATTAACAATAAACGAACTAAAGGAAGAAAGGGCTCCGGATAACGCTTCCCCCGCGGAAGAAGCGGCGGTAATAGAGGCGGAAGGAAGGAGCATACTAAAGCATATAAAAAAAGAGTCCTATGCCATTGCCCTGGAAATCCGGGGCAATGAGCTGGACTCGGAAGCGCTTTCTGAAAAAATCAGCTCCCTGGGAATCGCAGGGAAAAGCGATATCGTATTCATAATCGGCGGATCCCTCGGACTGTCGGCTGAAGTGCTGGCGCGGGCGGATTTCCGCCTTTCTTTTTCCAGGATGACCTTTCCCCATCAAATGATGAGAGTAATCCTGCTGGAACAGATCTACAGAAGCTTCAAGATCATGAGGAACGAAGTTTATCATAAATAAGGGTTATCGCCGTCTGTCTCTCCGGTCGCTTGTATCGTCCTTGTCACGCTCATTCGTCGTTCCTTTTTTGCTTTTCATTTCCCGCATTCTGTATTCGGCAAGCTTATAGAAGGTATCCAGGTCCCCCAGGCCTTCGCGGAACGAATTGTATCCATAGCTGAAATCGGGGGCATATTCCTTATCCTGGAATGTACTTTTCGAATTCTGGAATTCTTTCCTCGTGTTTTCAAGGACAAAGTTCACATGCAGGAAGTCGCCCTGGATCACGGCGACAAATTCATCTCCTCCGTATCGTCCGCAGAGATCGTTTTTACCAAGATTCCCTTTTATTATTTCGGAAAAATTCTCGATGGTTTTATCTCCGAAATGATGCCCGAAGGTATCGTTTGCATGCCTTAAGCCGTCCAGATTCATCAGCACGAAATACAAGTTTGCGGTATCCCTGGAGGGATCCCCGAAAATCTTGAAGATCTCCTGCTCAAAGCTGCTCCTGTTCATCAGGTCCGTCTGGTTATCATACCGCGAAAGGTGCTGCGCCTCGCTTTTCAGTTTTTGATAATTGATCACGATACTGATCTGACGTGACATATAATCAAGAGCGCTGACGTCACGTTCTGTAAAGACGTCGATTTTGTCCGCGTCGATGCATAACAGGCCGACAAGCGTTCCGTTATCAAAAAGAGGCGCCGCGATCTCGGCCTTGATGGCGGAACTTTGTTCGACGGATTCATCATCAGATTCCCTGGCCGGCATAATATCCCCGAGGCGGTTCATAATGACCGGTCCGGTCAGCCTTCCGCCGGTGGCAAGATAGACAAAGGAATCCTCAAGTCTCAGCTTAAGGTCGCTGATCCCTTTGCCAAACCCCACAGAGGCTCTCGACAGCAGCAGGCCTTCGCTGCCGAATAACAGAACGTTGCCGCATTTCGCTTTCGGTATAAGCTTAAGGCATGATTCCAGGATAAATTGGTATAATTGCGCAGAATCGGGGGTGTTCATGATCCTGACGGAAATGGCGTTGGCCGATTCCCGGAACAGCAATAAATAGTCCCTTTCGCTGCTTGATACCGGATTTCTCAGGAACGAATACAGCAGCGCCGCGGCAAGTATCA
>DATMXY010000385.1:0-2173 GCA_035561275.1 Anaerovoracaceae bacterium
TACAAAAAAGAAATTCAAAAAATGAAAAAGGAGGATCTACATGGATAAGATTACATCAATTTTCGGAAGTATGGTGTTTAACGATGCGGTTATGAAAGAACGCCTGCCGAAAGATATCTACAAGACTCTGAAGAAAAATATGGAGGAAGGGACCAATCTTACCCTGGAAATCGCAAACACGGTAGCAAATGCGATGAAAATCTGGGCTCTTGAAAAGGGAGCGACCCATTTCACCCACTGGTTCCAGCCTATGACCGGCATTACGGCGGAAAAGCACGACAGCTTTCTCACTCCCGCCGGCGAAGGCGGCGTGATTGTTGAGTTTTCCGGCAAGGAACTCATCCAGGGCGAGCCTGACGCTTCCAGTTTTCCGTCCGGCGGAATCCGGGCAACCTTTGAAGCAAGAGGTTATACCAACTGGGATCCCGGTTCCAATGCCTTTGTAAAAGATCATACTCTCTGCATCCCCACGGCCTTCTGCTCCTATCGCGGAGAAGCTTTGGACAAAAAAACCCCCATGCTTCGGTCCATGGACGCCCTGAACGTACAGGCGCTCAGAATATTGAAGCTTCTTGGACAGTATGATGTGAAAAGGGTAATCGCGACCAACGGCCCCGAGCAGGAATACTTTTTGATCGATAAGGAATTACTCAATAAAAGAAAAGACCTCATCTACTGCGGCAGGACCCTGTTCGGCGCAAAACCGCCGAAAAATCAGGAGCTTGAAGACCAGTACTTCAGCGCCATCAAACCGCGGATCAACGCATATATGGAAGAAATCGACGAAGAGCTCTGGAAACTGGGCGTCTATGCGAAAACCGAACATAACGAGGTCGCTCCGTCACAGCACGAGATGGCTCCGGTATTCACCACTTCCAATATTGCCGCAGACCATAACCAGCTGGCCATGGAAATCATGAAAAAGGTGGCCACCAGACACGGACTTGTCTGCCTGCTCCACGAAAAGCCCTTTGCCGGTATCAACGGAAGCGGCAAGCACCTGAACTGGTCCGTGTCCACCGACAAGGGTGAAAACCTCCTCAACCCGGGCAAGAATCCGGCCGGTAACATAAAATTCCTTCTGTTCCTCGCCGCTGTCATCAAGGCAGTGGATGAATACCAGGATCTGCTGCGTATCTCCGTTGCAAGCGCAGGCAACGATCACAGACTTGGCGGAAACGAAGCTCCTCCGGCAATCATTTCCATGTTCGTCGGCGATGATCTGGACGCTCTGCTTTCAGCCATCGAAAAAGACGAGGATTACATCGATACCGAGGACCGTACCATGAGCATCGGCGCTTCTGTCGTACCGGCGTTTACAAGGGATACCACGGACAGGAACAGAACCTCGCCCTTCGCGTTTACAGGCAATAAGTTCGAGTTCCGCATGTGCGGTTCTTCGGCCTCCATTTCCTGCCCGAGCTACGTGCTGAACGTCGTGGTGGCCGAAGCCCTGAGCCAGTTTGCTGATGCCCTGGAGGGTTCAAAGGACCTGGAAGCCAGCATCAAATCGCTGATCAAGGATACCATCGTAAAACATAAGCGTATCATCTTCAACGGAAACAACTATGCGGAAGAATGGGTTGTGGAAGCCGAAAAGCGCGGCCTTCTGAATCTGAAATCCACGCCGGAGGCCTTTAAATACTATTACACGGAAAAGAACATTGACCTGTTCAAGAAACATTCGATCTTCTCTGAAGTCGAAATGAAGGCCCGGATGGAAATCGCTCTGCATGAATACTGCAATGTCCTGAGCATCGAAGCGCTGACCATGGCGGAAATGGTAAATAAGGACATCATTCCCGCCGTATCGAGCTATATCAAGACGCTGGCCGACACCGTGCTCAGCAAGTCCCTGATTCCGGAGATCTCCTGCGAACTGGAAAAAGAGCTGATTGCAAATCTTTCCAACATATCGCTCTGCCTCCACAAATCGGTACAGGAACTGGATAATAAGCTCATCGAAGTGAATGCCTTCGACGAGCCCGCCGAAGCCGCAGAGTTTTATCATAAGAAGGTTCTGCCGCTCATGAACGAGATCCGGATCGCCGCAGATACGCTGGAAACCATGACCGCTTCGAAGAACTGGCCGTTCCCGACCTACGGTGAACTGCTCTTCAGCATATCATAAGATATGAAAGGTCCGCCGCCTTCACCGGCGGCGGGTATAATA
>DATMXY010000386.1:0-3548 GCA_035561275.1 Anaerovoracaceae bacterium
GTTAGCAATAGTAAACTGATAGTGAGGTTAGCATCAGCTAACCCAAATATTTGACATTGTGTTAGTATACGCTAACCCAGGAGGTGGATGGAATGCCTTTATCATTTATGAAAACCGGAGAAAAAAATACGATCAAGAGAATTACCGGCCGGGAAGAAACGAAAAGGTTCCTGGAGAGCCTCGGCTTTGTCGTTGGAGCAAGCATTACGGTAGTCTCGGAAATCGGCGGGAACATGATCCTCAACGTGAAGGACAGCCGTATTGCGCTGGATAAAGACATGGCAAGGCGGATCGTGGTTTAATCATGTTTGGATTCACGGTTTAAGGATTGTGATTCAGTATAATGGATACAGTGAACAGGAGGTTGATTCGATGCAAACGTTAAAAAATATCCCTCTCGGGAAAACGGTCACCGTTGTGAAGCTCGACGGGGAGGGCGCCGTAAAGCGAAGGATCATGGATATGGGCATTACCAAGGGTGTTCAGGTGAGTGTGAGAAAGGTCGCTCCCCTGGGAGATCCCATCGAGGTAACCGTATTGGGATATGAGCTGTCCCTCAGGAAATCAGACGCCGAAAAAATTTTAGTGGAATAAAATTTTAGCGTACAGAACTGCGACAAGGTTCTGTATATTTTGGGGCGTGGGTTAGCATAAGCTAACCTCTCCGGTGTTCCTGGCGGCGCCGGCTCCCTGTACGGAGAAATGTGGGTAGAAAGTAGAGGAAGTTATTATGAGTATTAAAATTGCACTTGCCGGAAATCCGAACAGCGGCAAGACGACCCTGTTCAATGAGCTTACCGGCAGCTCACAATATGTAGGAAACTGGCCCGGCGTTACCGTGGAAAAAAAGGAAGGGAAATTAAGGAATCACAAGGACGTTATCATTCAGGACCTGCCCGGGATCTATTCTCTTTCCCCTTACAGTCTGGAAGAAGTCGTTTCCCGGAATTACCTCGTTAACGACAAACCAAATGTTATCATTGATATCGTAGACGGTTCGAACATTGAGAGAAATCTTTACCTGACCACACAGCTTACCGAAATCGGAGTACCTGTTGTCGTGGCGCTGAATATGATCGACGTCGTGAGGAAAAGCGGCGACATCATCGACATCGCCAAGCTGAGCGACGCCCTTGGCTGTGAAGTGATCGAGACCTCCGCTTTAAAAGGCATTGGTTTAAAAGAAGCGGCAGAGAGAGCTGTGTCGATTGCAAAGGAAGGCAAAAGAACCGTTCCGCGGCATAAGTTTTCCGCTCCCGTGGAAAACGCTTTGTCGGAAATCGAAGAGCAGATCAAGGGAAGCATCGCCGACGGAAATAAACGCTGGTACGCCATTAAGCTGTTTGAAAGGGATGCGAAAGTTCTGGAGCAAACCGGCCTTTCACCCAATATCCGCGGAAAGATCGAAAACATCATCGCTTCCTGTGAAGCCGCACTGGATGACGACAGCGAAAGCATCATCACAAACGAGCGGTATACCTATATCAGTGAAATTATCAAAAAATGCGTACTAAAGAAAAACAAAGAAAGGGTGACCGCGTCGGATAAAATTGACAGGATCGTCACGAACCGCTGGCTGGCGCTTCCGATTTTTGCCGCCGTCATATGGCTGATTTATTACGTCTCTATTTCCACTGTGGGCACCATAGTCACCGACTGGACAAACGATACGCTGTTCGGCGGATTGATCACCAATTGGGCCACTTCGGGACTGGAGGCGGCAGGCGCTTCCGATTGGGTGGTAGGACTGATCGTGGACGGCATCATCGGAGGCGTGGGCAGCGTGCTCGGGTTCGTTCCCCAGATGTTCATCCTGTTTTTCTTCCTCTCGCTTTTGGAGGATTCCGGCTATATGGCGCGTGTGGCTTTCATCATGGACAGGATTTTCCGTAAATTCGGCCTTTCAGGCAAGTCCTTCATCCCGATTCTCATCGGCTCCGGCTGCGGCGTTCCGGGTATCATGGCCACAAGGACCATTGAGAATGACAGAGACCGCAAGATCACCATTATGGTCACCACTTTTATGCCCTGCGGCGCCAAACTGGCCATCATCGCCATGATGACCGCGACTTTTTTCCGCGGTTCCACCTGGATAGGCCCCTCGATGTATTTCCTCGGCATCGCGATGATCATTATCTCGGGTATCATTCTGAAAAAGATGAGATTTTTCGCCGGGGATCCCGCGCCTTTTGTAATGGAGCTTCCGCAATATCACGTGCCCAGCTTCAAGGGAGTTGTCATCCACATGTGGGAGCGCGTCAAGCTGTTTATCATCAAAGCCGGTACCATTATTTTCGTGGCCTGCGGCGTCATCTGGTTCCTCTCCAGCTTCAACTGGGGCCTGCAGCTGGTTGAAAACGCCGACGACAGCATCCTTGCCGCCATCGGCAATGTGATCGCTCCGCTCTTTGCTCCGCTGGGATTCGGAACCTGGCAGGGCGCCGTCGCTTCCATCAGCGCTCTGGTGGCCAAAGAGAATGCTGTAGGCACCTTCGGCGTGTTGTTCGGGATCGGCGCCGACGTGGCGGAGGACGCTCCTGCGCTGATCACGGGTATTACCTCCATGTTCACCGTCGTCAGCGGGCTTTCGTTCCTGATCTTCAACCTCTTCAACCCGCCTTGTTTTGCGGCGATCGGAGCCACAAAGCGCGAGATGATCAGTTGGAAGTGGACCTTGATCGCCATAGGCTACCAGATGCTGCTTGGGTATACGCTGGCCTTCATCGTGAATCAGCTGGGAAGCGTTCTCGTCCTTGGCGCGCCCTTTGGCGTCGGCGCGGCGTTATCCCTGGTCATCATTGCAATTGTCGTCTGGCTGCTGGTCAGGAAGCCAAGCTCGGAGAAAGTTAAATTGCCCCCTGTTTCCAACGTGAAAACATCGGCATGAAATCGGGTATAAAAATAAAGTTAAAATAGTGGCGTAAAAGCCGAAAAGATAAGTATTAAAATCAGAAGGGGGGATCATATATGAATATTACAGACATCATAATAGGCGGCTTGGTGCTTTTGGCGCTGATACTCGCCGTCAGAAAAATCATAAAGCAGAAGAAAAGCGGAGGCTGCTGCTACGGCTGTTCCGGATGCTCCTCCGAAGAGACGTGCAATGCTTATGACGCTTTTGAAACGGAGGCAAAGGAAACGCTGCAAAAGAATAATAAAGACCAGAACAAGCTGACGACTGAGTGAAGAATACAAGTAACTCCTATCATACAATTAACAAGTAAACAGAACCGAAGGACGCATCCTTCGGTTTTGTTTTAGGCTTCTTAGCCTGTTGAGCACGCAGAGCGTGCTCAACAAAAAACCACCCGCTGTGCGACGCTGTGCGGGTGCGTGTCGAGTTGTTGTACAAAAAAATCACCTTTCCGCTATAATGCAGGCCTTCAAGCCGCTTTCCCGAAAGACTGAAGTCATTTTTGCAGCACTACCTCCGCGGAGCGGGCGCTGATTTTGCACACCCCTAAGGCAAAGTGTGCAGAATTTCAAGTAATGACGGGATAAATTAACCCAACTGTGCAAAATTTCAAGTAATGCGTGAAATTATTCCT
>DATMXY010000387.1:0-3012 GCA_035561275.1 Anaerovoracaceae bacterium
TGTAAATTTTAAACGGCTGCGGGAGCCTGCCCACCGCCGCTCTTTCCTCCCGGTTGATCTCCCATTGTATATGGAAATCTCCCGGATGCTGCGGCGCGGAACCGATTTTCAGATACAGGGTCGTGCGGGTCGGCGCCTCGCTCTCATCTGCGATCCACACAGGATAGCAGTTCTCCTGTTCCCCGTCTTCTGCCAGTCTGATATTGCTTTCCCGGATCCCGATAAATCCGCTCTCATGTTCAATCGCCGCCGCAGTTGCCGCAAGAACGCCCCACCCGGTGATCTCCGCGGAATGATCTGACCTGCGGACGGCGGAAGCGATATTTTTACAGCCGGTGATCGTTGCGGCCGCCAAAGATACCGGGCGGCTGAAAACTTCCTCTTTTACGCCGAAGGTTTCAACGCTTCCGTTATTCAAGATCAGGATCCTGTCGGCCAGATGATAGGCTTCCATCATATTATGGGTGACAAACAGCGTTGTTCCCCGGAAATTTTTTAAAGACTCCTTCATTTCCTTCAGCATGTGCGTCTTCAAATGCTCGTCCAAGGCGGAAAACGGTTCGTCCAGCAGCAGGATGCGCGGTTCCACCGCCAGCGCCCGGGCAAGCGCCACGCGCTGCTGCTGCCCTCCCGAGATCTGAGAAGGATACCTCTTTCCCATATCGTTCATATGAAACCGTTCCAGCAGCTCCGAAACTTTCTTCTGCTGTTCCTCTCTGGGCAGTTTTCCAAGGCCGAAGGCAATATTATCCGCCACCGTAAAGTGGGGAAACATCGCATAGTTTTGAAACAAAAAACCTGTCTTTCTGTCTCTCGGCGGCAGATTAATCTTTTTTGCCGAATCGTAAAATGTAACGTCATCATACCGGATGGTTCCGCTATCCGGTTTCACGAGCCCCGCGATGCTGTTTAACAGCATGCTTTTCCCCGAACCGGAAGGGCCCAGAATGGCGACGATCTCCTGCCCGCATGCAAGGCTGATCTCAAGCTTGAATCCCGGTAATTTTTTTGTTATATCTATCTGCAGTCCCATCATATCACCTGCCCGGCCCTCGCCCGATTTTGATCAGGCGGTTGTTCCAATAATTCATTGCGACCATAACGGTCAGGGAAATCGAAAAGATGATCAGCACCCAGACGAGGGCGACATCCATATTCCCGCCGGAAGTTGCAAAATAGATCGCGATGGGGATCGTGGCGGTTTTTCCCGGTATGCTTCCCGCAACCATCAGCGTGGCGCCGAATTCACCCAGGGACCTTGCAAAGGCAAGGGCCGTCCCCGCCAGGACGCCGGGCCATGCCATGGGCACCGCGATCCGCCAGAAGAGCTTTCGCTCCGAGACGCCGAGAGTCCTTGCCGCATTCAGGACATTGACGTCGATCTGCTCGAAAGCGGCCCGCGACGTCTTATACATCAGCGGAAACGCGACGACGGTGGACGCAATGACTGCGGCATACCATGAAAATATAATATTGACTCCAAAGAGGTTTAAAAATTTACCAACCGGCCCGTGGACCCCGATCAGCAGGAGGATGCCAAATCCCGCCACAGTAGGCGGTAAAACAAGAGGCAGGGTGAGGATGCCGTCCAGCAAACCCTGCCATCTGCCCCTGTAATTGGTCATCCACCATGCCGCGAGAATTCCGATAATAAAGATTATGCCCGTTGATATCAGGCTGACCTTCATCGAAATAAGCGCCGGTGAAAGATCAAAATTCATTTTTTTACTCCTTAAAGCGCTGCGTACTTATTATTGATTATAACACATAAGCTTTAATCGGCAAGGCTGAATCCGTACTTTTCAAACACTTTCGCAGCTGTCTCCGAGGACAGGAAATTCACGAAATCCCTTGCCGCCGCCGGATGTTTGGTCGCTTTGACTACTCCCGCAGGATACACGATAGGATCATGGGTCCCGTTGGCCGCGGTTGCGACGATCTTGACTTTATCTGAGGTGTATGCGTCCGTTGAATATACGACGCCCGCGTCAACGTTCCCGGTCTCGACCCAGGTCAGCACTTCTCTGACGTCTTTCGCGGTAACAGCTTTTGCGAGAACTTCATCCAGCTCATTGTAAAATTTGAATACCTGCTGTGCGTATTTGCCCGCGGGAACAGTCGCTGCGTCGCCTAAAGCGATTTTCTTGACGTCGGTGCTGGCTTTTACTTCTTCGAACATTCTGATCGTACTCTTCGAATCGCTCGGGATGACAAGAACCAGCGTGTTCTTCAGAAGATTTTTAATGGTGCTGTCGTCCATCAGGCCCTTATCCTTTAAAGCGTTCATATTGCTTGTCGCCGCTGAGAAAAATACGTCCGCCGGCGCGCCCTGCTCGATTTGCTGCTGCAATGCGCCTGAGCCGCCGAAGTTTATGGCCAGCGTAGCATTCGGCTTTTCCGCTTTGTATAAAGTCTGGATTTCCTTCAGCGCGTCTGTCAGGCTGGCAGCGGCCGATATAGTCAGATCCGTTTTCGTTATGATATTCGCGGTGATCTTACCACCGTCGTTGATCCCTTCAATGTCATAACCGAGCGCATACGCCACATATTTTGCCGGGACATAGATCTTGCCGTTCAGGTTTACCGCGCTGGTATCCATTGCGATTGGGCCGTAGGGGGTCTCGATTGCCGTAGCGCCAACCTTGATCTTGATCGTTCCGTCGATGGTCGCCGTTTGGGTTGCCTGATCCCAGGCTATGTCGGCACCGAGGCTTTGCGATATGGCCCTGATATGTACCTGCGTCCTGTTTGCCGAATCAATATAAGGATCTCCGAGGAGACTTGAGTCGATCTTAATAGGACTGCCGTCAATGGAAACAGTTGGCGGTGTCGCCGCCGACGTGGAAATGGCAGACATGCTGAAGATCAGCGCCAAAACAGTCATCAGCACGAGAGCTTTTTTAAATAATTTCATAATTTCCCTCCTGTCCTTGCGTTGATAATCATTTTTTCCTTCGCACTGCCTCTGCTTACAGCGAGCCTTTCAAGCAAAGGGAAGAGCCGGCACCGCTC
>DATMXY010000388.1:0-3408 GCA_035561275.1 Anaerovoracaceae bacterium
TGACGGTGTGGATACTGATATAATATTTTTGGGCGATTTCCTGATTACTGAACCCGTTATAGATCAATCTGATGATTTCCTGTTCTCTGTTTGATAAACCATAGTTCTCGCCCAGTTTCTCAAATACCCTGTCGTTCAGCCGGTCGCTGCTGCTGAGATATATAATATAAATCGTATCGAAGCTCCCGTTCGGCCCGGGAATGATCTGAGGCATGACTGTTATTTTAAAGGAATGCAGCAGGATTGCCGTATTGAAGATACGGCCGATAATCTTTTCGATGATCATGTTAAGGACCTGTGAGATCGCCCCCTGAACAGACTGGCTTACGGCGATTTCCCTGCAGTAAAGGCTGGCCTGTTCATTGTAATAAAGCAAAGAAAAATCCTGACTTAACACAATAATACCCAGGGGCGACTGCATAGAACAGCACTTGAATATATTTTGCTCATTTTGGATCTTATTGATATATTGGAATGTTTTAAAATTATATGCGATAGGATGTTGAACGGAAGAGGGCAGTTTGCGGCGCCGACCCGGATAATGGGCGCTTTTAGGCTTGAAAAGAATTTTTCGGAAATAACCGCGCTGATTTCTCCTCCAAAACCTCCGCGTTTCGGCGCTTCGTGAGCGATAACGACCTTTCCGGTTTTGGCGACCGACGTTCCGATGGTATCGGTATCAAGCGGTATGAGCGTGCGCGGATCGATGATCTCAACGCTGATACCCTCTTTTTCCAGTTCGTTTGCGGCGTCGATCGCCTGGTACACCAAAGCCTGGATCGCTATGACGGTAACGTCTTTTCCTTCCCGCACTACTTTCGCCTGACCGAGGGGGATCGTATATTCTTCCTCCGGCACTGCGCCTTTTATGCCGTACATCGCTTTATGTTCCAGGAATAAGACCGGATCGTCGTCGCGAATGGCCGTCTTTAATAATCCTTTCATATCGTACGGTGTGGAAGGGATTACGATTTTGAGCCCGGGGAAGTTTGCGAACCAGCTCTCGATGCACTGGGAATGGGTCGCCGCCGCCATGAGGCCGGCGCCCTGAGGACAACGGAAGACCACCGGAGCCTTATATTGGCCCCCGGAACAATAGCGTATTTTTGCGCCGTTTCCGATGGGATCAACCGCAAGGATCGAAAAATCGGCGAACTGCATTTCCACAATGGGCCGTTTCCCGGCCAAAGCGGCGCCCAGTGCAAAACCTGCGTACCCGGATTCTCCGATGGGGGCGTCGATGACTCTGTCCTCGCCGAATTTTTCATACAGACCCATATCCTGGCCGAGAACGCCTCCCATTTTTCCGACGTCCAACCCGATTAAAAAAGTACTGGGGTCCCGTTCCATCTCTTCCATTTGAGCTTCGTTGACAGCCTGCATCATCATAATCTCTCTCATATCAAAGCACCTCCTAAATTTGTGGCATAAACCTGGTCATAATCAAGGGTTTCCTCCCTGGTCGGCTCCGGTAAGCTAAGTGCGTATTCAAATACTCCCTCGATAGTGGTTTGCACTTTTTCATTCATATCGTTCAATTCATCCAGGGTAATGTATTGATGATCGAGAAGGTAATTTGTATATCTCTTGAGGGGGTCGTTCTGCATAACTTCCGCCAGCTCTTTTTTGTACTGCTCGTCCCAATATGTATGCGGATCGCCTTCGAAATGCCCCCTCCAGCGATGCGTCTTCGCTTCGACGATGTTGGGCTGGCCTTTCCTTGCCATTTCTATGGCTTTATCCACTGCTTCCCTGACCTGAAGTACGTCGTTTCCATCCACCGTAACGCCCGGCATGTTATAAGCCTTGCCCTTGTCGGAAAGATTCTCCAGCACTGAGGCCTTGCTGACAGGCGTGGATACGCCCCACTTATTGTTCTCGATAAAGAAAACGATCGGGCATTTAAAAAGTGAAGCCAGATTCATCGCTTCGTGGACGTCGCCCTCGGCGGTTGCGCCGTCGCCGACGGCACAGAGTACGACGCCGTCCTTTTTTTCCTGCTTCAAAGACCAGGCAAAACCCGTTGCAATCGGAAGTGTGCCGCCCAGCATGCCGGTCAGCGGCAGAACCTTATCTTTGACGCTGGCGATATGGAACGTAAAAGCCTTTCCGTGACAAATGCCCGCGGCCTTTCCTATAAGTTCAGCTGCCAAGTCCTTTTTATCCATGCGATTGACCAACCCGGGATGGAACCGATGGGTCGGGCACAAATAATCCTCCGGTCCCATTGCGCTGACTGCCCCGACCTGGGCCGCTTCCTGTCCGATGGAAAGATGATAAAAGCCTCTCGCGATGCCCTTCGTCACCAGTGACAGCGCTTTTTCTTCAAACTTGCGGCCGGTCACCATCTGTTCATATATCTGCCTTAGCTGTTCCTTTGAATAGTCCATTCTGTACCTCCATTGAAAATTTTTATGTACAAAAGAAATGTTTTGTTGACATTTCTTCTACATGCCGGGATATTCCGCGGGATTTTTCATGATCTCTTTGATGTCTTTCAGGAATTTAACCACCGGGATGCCGTCTGTGAGCCGGTGGTCCGCCGTCACTGACAATGTGGTCATCGGCCTGATGCGGACCGTATCGTTTTCCTCGTCGACAACCGCCTCTTTGCGGGTGGTGCCGATCGCCAGGATGGCCGCTTCCGGAGGATTGACAATGGCGGTCACCACGTCCACGTCAAACATCCCTAAATTGTTGACGGTGAATGTTCCGCCCGTAATGTCCTCGCTTTGAAGACGGTTTTCTTTGGCCTTCCGTGTCAGCTCCTTCAACTCCGCCGAAATCTGCCCCACATTTTTCTCTTCGGCATGGCGGATAACCGGCACGAATAGTCCGTCGTCCGTCCCAACGGCGACTCCGATATTGATCGACTTGTATATTACAAGGTCGTCGCCTTCTATGGCGGCGTTGAGACTCAGATTCTTTTCAAGAGCCAGCGCGGTTATCTTTACCACAAAATCGGTCAGGCTCAATTTATCTCCCTTTGCCTCATACTCATTTTTCAGTTTGATCAACTCCGTCATATCCGCCCTGGTCGTCATCGTTCCCTGGGGTGAAACTCTCCAGCTTTCGCTCATCCTTTCACCGATCCTTTTCCGCAAGCCGGCGTAGGGCCTTCTTTCGGCGGCGACTTTGACGGGATCCCCGGCTTTGTCTTCGGCTCCCGTTTCGACGCGGCCTGCCGCTTCGGCAGTGTCGCCGGCCTCCGATTCGATTACGGCGATCACCGTGCCGATTTGAGCGACATCCCCTTCTGCGAACAGGAGCTTTTCAATTTTCCCTGCGACGGGCGCCTCCACGGTGTTGACGATTTTTTCGGTTTCGATTTCTGCGACCGACTCATCCAGAGAAACGTATTCTCCCTCTTTTTTTAACCATTTTGATATGGTACCTTCCGTCATTGTC
>DATMXY010000389.1:0-4402 GCA_035561275.1 Anaerovoracaceae bacterium
TCAATGGACGTAATCGTTTAAGTCATTATATTGTAAGCAATTGCATGGGTTTTTGTTGAAAATCCTTGTAAGTTATATAAAGGAGAAAAGCAAGATGCAGTACGGAACCTTCGACGATATCAACCGGGAATATATCATCTCCTCGCCGCGTACTCCCCTGCCATGGATCAATTACCTGGGCAGCGAAGGATTTTTCAGCATTATTTCAAATACCGGCGGAGGCTATTCCTTTTATAAAGACGCCAAGCTGAGGCGGCTTACCCGCTATCGCTATAACGGAGTTCCCGCGGATATGGGCAGCCGTTTCTATTACATAGCGGACGGACCTGAGGTCTGGAGCCCCGGATTTCTTCCCGCCAAAGCCGAACTCGACAGCTACCGCTGCCGGCATGGGCTCGGGTACACGGTAATTGAAAGCGAAAAGGGCGGGATCGACTGCAGTATGACTTTCTTTGTTCCCCTGGGCTCAAACTGCGAGCTCAATTATATGACACTCACCAACAAAACGTCGCAGGGAAAGCGCATTTCTGTGTTCAGTGCGGTGGAATGGTGCCTCTGGAACGCCGTGGACGACGCGCAGAATTTCCAGCGCAACTTCTCCATCGGAGAGGTGGAACGGGAAGGCAGCACCCTTTACCACAAAACGGAATACCGGGAACGGCGCAACCATTACGCGTTTTTCCACGTCAATACGGATATCGCCGGCTTCGACACGGATCGGGACTCATTTCTGGGCCCTATGGGAGACTGGCGTCTGCCCCGGGCGGTCTGGGAAAACGAAAACCGCGGCAGCATGGCCTGCGGCTGGGCGCCCATCGCTTCCCACTCGGTGGAGCTTACGCTCAGTCCCGGGGAAACGCGGACCCTGATTTATATACTCGGTTATGTTGAGAACGAGCCGGAACAAAAATGGGAAAGCCCCGGCTGTATAGACAAAACAAAAGCAAGAGATCTGATTTCACGTTTTTCCTCCGACGCGGACGTTCTGGATGCGCTCGGCAAGCTGAAGGCGCACTGGGATTCCCTGCTATCTCGCCTTTCTCTCCAAAGCGGGGAAAAAGAGCTGGACCGCATGGTAAACATCTGGCATCCTTACCAGTGCATGGCTACTTTTTTAATCAGCCGCAGCGCAAGCTATTTTGAAAGCGGCATGGGGCGCGGTATGGGGTTCCGGGACGGCTGCCAGGATCTCCTTGGCTTTGTCCACCTCGTTCCTGAACAGGCTCGCCGACGCATCCTGGATATCGCGTCCATACAGTTTGAAGACGGCAGTACCTATCATCAATACCAGCCGCTGACCAAACGCGGCAACGCGGACGTTGGCAGCGGGTTCAACGACGACCCGCTCTGGCTCGTCGCATGCACTGCGGCTTACATACGTGAAACCGGCGACAGCTCCATCCTTGAGGAGCCGGTACCCTTTGACAATATAAAAGGAAGCGATAGCCCTCTGTTCGAACATCTGCGGCGCAGCATCCGGTATACGGCAACGCATCTCGGGCCTCACGGGCTGCCGCTTATCGGCCGGGCGGACTGGAACGACTGCCTGAATCTGAACTGTTTTTCCACCGAACCCGGCGAAAGCTTCCAAACCTGCGCCAACTACGAAAGCGGCAAGGCGGAGAGCATATTGATCGCCGCCATGTTCATACTATACGGCAGGGAATACGCCGAGCTCTGCAGGCGTTTCGGAGATCGGCGGGAAGCCGGAGAAGTGCTTCGGAAGGTTTCCGATATGGAGGAGACCGTACTGCGGCACGGATGGGACGGCGAATGGTTCCTGCGCGCTTATGACGCCTTTGGGCAGCCCGTCGGCAGCAAAACCTGCGAAGAAGGGCAGATTTATATTGAGCCCCAGGGTTACTGCGTCATGGCGGGGATCGGCGTGAAAGAAGGCCATGCCGCCGCCGCGCTCAAAAGCGTCAAGGAACGCCTGGAATGCGAACACGGTATCCAGCTGCTCAACCCCTGCTATACCGTCTATCATGAGGAACTGGGAGAGATCACGAGCTACCCGCCCGGTTATAAGGAGAACGGAGGCGTTTTCTGCCATAACAATCCCTGGATCAGCATCGCCCACACGGTGCTGGGGAACGGTAACGCGGCTTTTGACGCGTACCGCCGGATCTGCCCGGCCTACACGGAACATAAGAGCGAGATCCACCGCACGGAACCTTACGTTTACAGCCAGATGATCGCGGGACGCGAGGCTCCGCGCAGCGGGGAAGCCAAGAACAGCTGGCTCACGGGCACAGCCTCCTGGGCCTATGTGAACATCAGCCAGCATATTCTGGGCATCCGCGCCCATTACGACGGCCTGGAGATCCGGCCGTGCCTGCCGGATTTTATCAACGAATTCACGGCAGAGCGGGTGTTCCGGGGCGTGCGGTACTACATCCACGCGCGCAGGACCGGGCAGGATACGCGCCAAGCCGGGCAGGATAGACCCCGGACCGGACAGGATAAGCCCCGGATCAGGGTGAACGGTGAGCTGATCGACGGCTTTCTAATTCCCGCAAACGGGAGCGGCGAACTGCGCGTGGAAGTGGAATTTTAGGGATCGCGTGAAGTGCGGATATCGGCGGGGATCCTCGTAATGATCCGAAATTATAACGGCTGGTCGTCTACCGTATTCTGTACGGCCGAGAGATTCTTTGGCGAAGAAGTATTTGCGGAAGCCGGAAAAACAACCGAACAGGAAGCTGTCGAAAAAATAACGGAACGGATTTATCTTTTAAATCCCGCGGCGGAGCCGAAAAAAGTCATTAAATTTATCAAAGGCTAGAGAATCGATCTGATTTAATCGTCGGCAGAGCGAAGGAGATTTTTATTTAAGGAGGAAGCCATGCCATTTCAACCCGGTTTTCTTTGGGGCGCGGGCAGTTCCGCCTATCAGACGGAAGGCGCCTGGAACGAGGACGGAAAAGGAGCAAGCATCTGGGATGAATTCTGCCATACTGCCGACAACATAAAAAACGAAGAGAACGGAGACGACGCGGCGTTTACTTACCGCTTGTTTGAAACAGACCTTACGCTGATAAAAAAGCTGGGTCTGAACGCGTACAGGTTTTCCGTCAGCTGGCCTCGCATCCTTCCGGAAGGAAGGGGTAAAGTGAACCTGAAAGGCCTCTGCTATTATAACCGCATTGTGGACAGCCTTCTTGCAGCCGGCGTAACGCCGGTCATCACGTTATACCACTGGGATCTGCCCCTCGCCCTCGAGCGGGAAGGCGGATGGGAAAACAGGAGTACCGCCGAGGCCTTCATCGAATACGCCGCCCTGATCGCGCATTATTTCGACGGGAGGGTTAAGCGATACATTACCCTCAACGAACCGCAATGCTTTCTTGGTCTCGGCTACGGCTCGGGCCTGCACGCTCCGGGCAAACGGCTTTCCGATCAGGCGCTCGTACAATGCGCCCATCACGCGCTGCTGGCACACGGCGGTGCGACAGCCGCCATGCGCGCCGCCAGTACTTCCCCCCTCGAGATCGGCCTTGCCTCCACCGGGAATATCTGCTTTCCGGCGTCAGACATGTCCGATGCAAAGCGGGCAGAGCACGGTGCCGCTCTGCCAGGGCAGGCGGGACACGATGCCTCATCTGCGGAAAAGGCCGCTTATGACGTAACGTTTACGCTGCGGGAAGACGACTGGACATTCTCCCACAAATGGCTCCTGGACGCGGCGGTCTTCGGCCGCTATCCCGAAGACCTGGAAGCCTTCCGGAAGCTCAACGACGCCGTTTCCGACGCGGACCTCCGCATGATTCGGGAACCGATGGATTTTATCGGTCTCAACGCTTATCACGGCATTCCCGTGGACGCCGACGGCGGCAGGGTGAAATTTCCGCCGGGATTCCCCCGGACGGCGATGAAGTGGCCCGTCACCCCGGAATGTATGTATTACGGCCCCCGTTTTCTTTATGAGCGCTACGGGCTTCCCGTTATCGTCACGGAAAACGGCTGCAGCGGCAATGACCGTATCTTTCCGGACGGCGCGGTGCACGATGCCGACCGCATCGACTTTCTCTCGCGGTATCTGAGGCAGCTGAAACGCGCCGTGAAATCGGGCGTCCCTGTAAACGGATATTTCCAGTGGAGTCTGACGGACAATTTCGAATGGAATTGCGGATATGACGAAAGATTCGGCCTCATCTATATTGATTATGAAACGCAGAAACGCGTCATCAAGGATTCCGGTTACTGGTACCGGGATATCATAACAAAAAACAACGACAATCCATAATGCCGTTGTATCATTATTTGTCTGTCGGTGCTTTTCATCTGTATATGGGAATTGGATTAGAAATTACTAAATACCGGATGATACCTTCCGCCATGTAATCTCCTAACAGTTGAGAATGGGATATCAATCTGTCATAGATATCGATATCTCTTACAA
>DATMXY010000390.1:0-2990 GCA_035561275.1 Anaerovoracaceae bacterium
CGATGAAATATCTGGTACAATAGTATACGACGAATAAACCGCACCGGTATTTACTCAATGAAATACCGGTTTTCTTCGGATAAACACTGAAGAGGAGCTATTGTGGAAAAGGAAAAGAACAGGATCGCAGTAAATTTTATCAAGGGTTTCGCGGTGGGAGCGTCCATGCTGGTCCCCGGCGTCAGCGGCGGCACCATGGCTATCATACTGGGGATCTACGACGATCTGATCCATGCTGTCAGCACACTGCGCCAGAATATAAAAGAAAACGCCCTGCTGCTTGGAATCTTTACGCTGGCGGGGACTATTGGAATTTTATTATTTTCCGGACCGATGCTTACCGCTCTCACATTGTGGAACAAGCCCATGCTTTTCTTTTTTATGGGTGCGATCCTTGGGAGCATCCCGCCTCTTTACCGGAAGGTCAGGATATCGAGGATCAAGCCGGTCAATATCATGGTGGCATTGATTGGAGCGGTTCTCGGCGTCTGCACCATGTATCTGCCGGAGGGCGTCTTCCAGATCAGCGCAGGCCTTCACTTCTACAGCATCCTCATGCTGGCTTTTGCGGGCTTCATCATTGCCGTAGCACTGATCCTGCCGGGTATCAGCGCATCCTACATCCTGCTGATGCTGGGCATGTATGACCTGACGCTGGCAGCCATGAAGGATCTGAATCTGCCTTATCTTGTCCCTCTGGCTGTGGGGGTTCTTGCCGGAATCTTCCTGACCGCAGGGATCCTTGAAAGGGAGATGAAGCGCCATCCGCAGTTCACCTACATGCTGATCATCGGTTTCATGCTGGGCTCTTTAGCGCAGGTTTTTCCCGGAGTGCCTGAGGGTTTGGAGATCCTGAGCTGCATCCTGACTTTTTTCGCCGGTCTGGCGGTTATTTTATGGATCGGAAGAAAACGGGAATATTAAGAAAAGGGAAGAACAATGTTCCAATAGGAACTTGTCTTCCCTTTTTGATCGATATGCGGGTTTATTTTAAATTTCGGTAAATGGTGCTGCGCGCCACGCCTAGTTGCTTTGCAGCCTTTGAAATGTTGCCGTTGCAGCTTTTTATCAATTCCAAAATCCTGTCTTGATCCCCGATTTTCTTATTATTAAACAGCTTTTTGTCCTTGTCTTCCTGATTCATATGGATGGAAACATAATCCCGCAGCGATTCAACCGTGTCCTTGCCGAGAATATTCGCGCTGTGGATCACATTCTTCAATTCCCTCACATTACCCGGCCAGGAATACTGCGTCAGGTAGGCTAAATCCGCGTCATTGAGAACACAGCCCGAACCGGAATAATGCGTGTTAAAGAACGAGATCAGGTTGGCCAGATCATCGAAGCGCTCCCGAAGCGGCGGAATCTTGATTTCAACGACATTGAGACGGTAATACAGGTCTGCGCGGAATTTTTTTTCTTTTACCATTTCCTGAAGATCCATATTTGTCGCCGCAATAATCCGTACATCGATGGGGATGATATGATGACTCCCCAGGCGCACAAGCTCCTTCTCTTCCAATGCTCTCAGCAGATAGGTCTGAGCATCCAGCGGCAGCTCTCCCAACTCGTCAAGGAAGATTGTGCCGCCGTTTGCAGCCTCGATTTTACCTGGGTTCCCTTTGGAGAGCGCCCCTGTGAAAGCGCCCGGGGCATATCCGAACAATTCGCTGCCGATCAATTCCTTTGGTATTGCGCCGCAATTCACCGCGACAAAAGGCTTATCGGCGCGATTGCTGTAGACATAAATCGTCCGGGCAAAACCTTCCTTTCCCACGCCGGTTTCTCCTAAAAGTATAATAGAAGCATCCGTTTTGGCAGCGCTTTTTGCGGTTTCCAATGCGGATAAAAAAGCGGGATGATCGCCGACCAATACAGGAGCGTTTACGATCGTGGGCAAGGCGCTATGCTTGTCAGGGGATTTATACCGTATATGCTGCACGGGATACACGTATAAAAGAACTCCCGCAAGCCCGTTCTGATAGAAAACAGGAGCAAAAGAAAGGGTATAGTCAAAAGTGCTGAACGTTACCGTTTCGGCCTTTTGATCCGGATGAGAACATTCCAGATACTGCTCGATCGCTTTTTCGGTTAAATTCTTGATATCCTGACGAAGGTCCCTGCGGTTATAAAAGTCAAACAGAATAGGATGCTGGTTTTTTGAAGAAGAAATAACGGAAAGGTCACAATCCACAGCAAGGATTAAATCCGCCTTGCTGCGCAGGATGGTTTCCTTGAATCTTTCATTCAGAAAATTAGACCGGTAAACGTATTCGGAATACATTTCGCTTTCAATGGTACGCGCGACGAAGGTGATCATACCCATTGTATCGGGAGATACGTTCAGATTTTCTCCGGTGAGGGACAATATCCCCATCAACTCCCGCGTGCCGATATTCCGTATGGGAGCGGCGGCACAGCACCATGTCTTTGCGGCAATGGAAAAATGCTCGGAACCATAGATCGCATAAGGCTGCAGAGTATTCCTCACCATAGCTACGCCCGTCGTTCCTGAATATTGCTCACTGAGAATGGCGCCGGGCAGGAGATGCTGGCTTTCCGCGGCTTCTTTTGCAAAACTGTTGCTGGAAAGGGTTTTTAAGATAACGGTATCCCCGTCGCACAGGTTGATGATACTTCCGCCGGTTCCCCGTTTTATCAGCATATCCGCAAACTCGACCAGGATGGGCTGAGAAGCGGATATCAACATGGAATTTTTTGCGTAAACCTTCGACATGCCTTTTTCATCCAGGACTAATTTCGCACCGTCCTGTAAATACGAAATCCCGTTCTTCAAGGACTGTTCCCATGACTTTAAAATTTCGTTCCGTACAGACAGACCGCTGATGCTGCCCGTACTGATGAAATTTTCCCATTCCTTCTTTACGGTTTTAATATATTGGGCCGGATTATCAAAATAATTTATGTGACTATTTTGACCCATATAATATTCCCCCTACAAAAGCATATCTTATCAATCAGTTTTTGCT
>DATMXY010000391.1:0-3029 GCA_035561275.1 Anaerovoracaceae bacterium
GAAAGAAAAGGAGAGAGAAAATGAAAAAACTGTTAGCCTTATTAATGGTTCTTTGCCTTGTATTCACAATGGCAGCCTGCGGTGGCGGCGGCGACCAGGCCGGCACGGGCGGCACGGAAGAACCGACAGATGAAACCATAACCATCGGCGTAAGCATGCCGACACAGAGCTTACAGCGCTGGAATCAGGACGGCGACAACATGAAAGCCAAGCTGGAAGCAGCCGGCTATGCGGTTGACCTGCAGTACGGCGGAGACAACGACATTCCGACCCAGGTAGCCCAGATCGAAAACATGATCACACAGGGCTGCAAAGTTCTTGTAATCGCAGCCATCGACGGTTCCTCTCTGACGGAAGTCCTGAAGCAGGCAAAAGAGCAGGGAATTCCGGTAATCGCTTATGACAGGCTTATTATGAACAGCGACGCTGTTTCCTACTATGCAACCTTCGACAATTTCCAGGTTGGCGTAATGCAGGGACAGTTCGTTGAAGAAAAACTGGATCTCAAGAATGCGGCAGGCCCATTCAACATCGAACTCTTTACCGGAGACCCGGCCGACAACAACGCAACCTTCTTCTTTGGCGGCGCCATGAGCATCCTGCAGCCTTACATCGACAGCGGCAAGCTGATCGTTCCTTCCGGCCAGACCACACAGGCCCAGGTTTCCACAGCGGACTGGAAGTCGGAAAACGCACAGACCAGAATGGAAAACCTCATTACATCAAACGGCTACAGCCCCAAGGGAAAAAAGCTTGACGCGGTTATGTGCTCCAACGACTCCACTGCGCTGGGCGTAACCAACGCATTGGTATCCGTAGGATATACCAAGGATGACATTCCGATCATCACCGGTCAGGACTTCGACAAAGCCAACACAAAGAACATTATCGCCGGTCTCCAGAGCATGTCCATATTCAAAGATACCCGTACTCTGGCTGACAAGGTTGTTGGAATGGTAGACGCCATCGCAAAGGGCGGCGAACCCGAAATCAACGACACCGAGACCTATGACAACGGCGTCGGCGTCGTTCCTTCCTACCTCTGCTCACCTGTAGTTGGTACAGTTGACAATTACAAAGAGTTACTGCTTGACAGCGGCTACTATACCGAAGCTGATCTTAAGTAAATTAATTTAACCATCAAGCTTTGGCGGGCGGCAACAAACCGCCTGCCAATTTTCTCATAATTAGACGATTTAGACGAAGAAAATCGGACAGAATGTTAAGACGACGAAAATCTATGAATCAACGTCCACAAGGGACTCCTCCGCAAGCGAAGCTTGCTACGCTGTCCGTTTTGCCACTGCGGCTAAAGCCGCGGCAAAAAGGCAAAGATTCATGATTTTTTTCCAGCCTAAATTCTGTCAGCGGCGCTAAAGCGCCGGACAGAATGTTAAGGGAGGATTTTTCGTGGCAAACATATTGCTGGAAATGAAGAATATCACTAAGACCTTCCCGGGAGTCAAGGCACTGGACAATGTCAATCTGGAGGTGGAAGAGGGCGAGATCCACGCGCTGGTTGGAGAAAACGGAGCGGGAAAGTCGACCCTCATGAATATACTGAGTGGAATCTATACATACGGGAGCTATGAAGGAGAAATCATTTTCAACGGTGAGCCCTGCAGGTTCAACGGTATTAAAGAAAGCGAACGGCGAGGCATCGTAATCATCCATCAGGAACTGGCGCTGGTCCCTTATCTGACCATTGCCGAAAACATGTTCCTTGGCAATGAAAACGGAAAAAAATTTGCCATCGACTGGGATAAAACCTATGCAAAGGCCGATGAACTGCTCCGTACCGTAGGGCTGCAGGAAAGCAGCCACACCCTGATCAAGGACATCGGCGTCGGGAAGCAGCAGATGGTGGAAATCGCCAAGGCTCTCGGCAAAAATGTCAAGCTTTTGATCCTGGATGAACCTACCGCTTCTCTGAACGAAAATGACAGCCGTCACCTGCTGGATCTGCTTCTGGAATTTAAAAAGAACGGCCTGACCTCCATCATGATCTCCCACAAGCTGAACGAGATCGCTTACGTGGCCGATAAGATCACCATCCTCCGGGACGGCGCGACTATAGAGACTCTCGTGAAGGGGGAAGACAACATAGAAGAAAGCCGTATCGTAAAAGGCATGGTAGGAAGGGAAATCACGGACCGTTATCCGAAGAGACAGTCGAATATCGGCGGCGTGACCATGGAAGTGCAGAACTGGACCGTATATCATCCGCTGTTTTCCGAGCGCAAGGTCTGCGATAACGTAAATTTTAACGTAAGGCGCGGAGAAGTTGTCGGTATCAGCGGGCTCATGGGTGCGGGCAGGACAGAGCTGTCCATGAGCATATTCGGAAAAAGCTACGGGTCCAAGATCAGCGGAACACTGAAAATCAACGGACAGGAAGTGAAATTGAACAATGTGAAGCAGGCCATCGATGCAAGGCTTGCCTATGTTACGGAAGACCGGAAAGGGGATGGACTGATCCTTTCCAACCCCATCTTCATCAACAATTCGCTGGCTAAGATGGATAAAGTCAGCAGTCATATGGTCATCGACAAGAATAAAGAGATCCTGGTGGCTGAGGAATACAAGGAAAAGCTCAACACAAAGACGCCAAGCGTAATGCAGAACGTGGAAAATCTCTCCGGAGGGAATCAGCAGAAAGTGCTGCTGGGCAAATGGATGTTTGCCGATCCGGAGATCATGATCCTTGACGAGCCCACAAGAGGAATCGACGTGGGTGCCAAATACGAAATTTACCTGATCATTAACCGGCTGGTTGCCGAAGGGAAGTCCGTCGTGCTTATCAGCTCCGAACTTACGGAGATCCTTGGAATGAGCGACCGTATCTTCGTGATGCACGAAGGCCGCATGATCGCCGAATTCGACCGGAAAGACGCCAGTCAGGAAGTGATCATGTCATGCATAATGCGGGAAAATATCGAACGACAGCATCAAACAAGTTGATTTGAATGGAGAAAGAAAATGCAAAGAGTTAAGAGCTTCCTCAAGGAGAACACCATGCTGATTGCATT
>DATMXY010000392.1:0-8831 GCA_035561275.1 Anaerovoracaceae bacterium
GGTGATCATCCCCAAGCTGACGGAAGCACTGAAAAAATATAGAGCGGCAAATGAATAACTGACAAAAAAAGCTGTTGACAAGACAAAAACATATGCTTTATAATGAACAAAATCAAATAATGACGAAACCGTTGAAGTGGAGATAAAAACAAGTCGTGCATTTACAGAGAGCCAGGGTAGCTGAGATCCGGCAAAACGCAGTTTGTTAAATGGACCACGGAGGGCGCGGTCAAAGGAGTCAGCCGGTAACAGGCAATGCATCACCGGTTCCGAGTATTCCGCGACGTGAGGGCATACGTCAGTTGCCGGGGATATGTTGGTATCCTGTTAAGCGTGTGGATCATCCACAAAGCAAGGTGGCACCGCGGGTTTATGTTGATTGAACTCGTCCTTGACAGTATTTCTGTTGAGGACGGGTTTTTTATTTTTCTTCGGAAATCCGGCCACGGCAGACGGAAGTTCAGATCGCCGGCGCCAGAGCCCGCCGTCGTCGCTTAAGGGAGGAAGAACGCATGTTGAGACCAGATTTGGAAGAAGCCGCAAAATATGCCGGCGAGTATAGGGTGATACCGCTATCCTGCGAAATCTATTCCGATGTGAAGACCCCCGTGGAGGTATTGAAAATCCTGAAGGGGATCAGCCATCACTGCTATATGTTGGAAAGCCTTGAGAGTCCGGAACAATGGGGGCGATACACCTTTCTGGGATATGATCCCAGGCTGGAGCTGACCTGTACCGACGGCTCGCTGAAGATCAGCGCCGGAACGGAATTCCGTTTCGAGACAAGGGATCCGAATAAATTTATCAGACAGATCCTGGAGGAAAACAAAAGTCCCAGATTCGGATATCTTCCTCCTTTCACCGGAGGTCTTGTAGGCTACTTTTCCTACGATTACATCAAATACGGCGAGCCGTCGCTGAAGCTGGACGCCGAAGACCAGGAGGGCTTCCGGGATGTGGACCTGATGCTCTTTGACAAGGTCATCGCCTTTGACAACCTGAAGCAGAAGATCATCCTCATCGTCAACATCAGGACGGACCAGATGGAGACCAACTACAAAAAAGGCGCCCTGGAGCTGGAGCAGATGAAGCAGTTGATCCTTAACGGCGTTGCCGCGGATTCCTTTCCGGCGGAAGTTAAATCTGAATTCCGCTCCCTGTTCAGTAAAGAGGAATACTGCGCCATGGTAAAAAAGGCAAAGGAATATATCAGGGAGGGCGACATCTTTCAGGTGGTGCTGTCCAACCGGATGGAAGCGGATTTCGAAGGCAGCCTGCTGAATACCTACCGCATCCTGAGGACCACAAATCCTTCCCCGTATATGTTTTACTTTTCCGGAGAGGATGTGGAGATCGCCGGAGCGTCGCCGGAAACGCTGGTGAAGCTGCAGGACGGGGCCCTCTATACCTTCCCCCTGGCGGGCACAAGGCCCAGAGGGAAGACCCCGGAAGAGGACCTGGTGCTGGAAAAAGAACTGCTGGCCGATCCTAAGGAGCTGGCGGAGCACAATATGCTCGTGGACCTGGGCAGGAACGACATCGGGAAAATCAGTAAATTCGGTACGGTGGAGGTAGAGAAATACCTGACCGTCGAGCGATTTTCCCATGTGATGCACATCGGCTCGACGGTAAAGGGACTGATACGGGACGACAGAGATGCGCTGAGCGCGGTGGACGCCATCCTGCCGGCAGGGACCCTGTCGGGAGCGCCCAAGATCCGCGCCTGCGAGATCATCAACGAGCTGGAAAACAATAAACGCGGCATTTACGGAGGCGCAATCGGATACATCGATTTTACCGGAAACCTGGATACCTGCATCGCCATCCGTATCGCATACAAGAAAAACGGAAAGGTGTTTATCCGGTCCGGCGCGGGCATTGTAGCCGACAGCGTCCCGGAGACAGAGTACCAGGAATGCCTGAACAAGGCCCAGGCCGTGATCAATGCGCTGAACCGTTCCAGGGAGGTGTTCGACCGATGATACTGCTGATTGACAATTATGACAGCTTTTCCTACAATCTATTTCAACTGATCGGGTCTTTGAACCCGGATATCCGCGTCATACGCAGCGATGAAATGACAACGGAGGAAATCGACAGGCTGAGTCCGGAAGCCATCATCCTGTCCCCGGGGCCGGGAAAACCTGCCGACGCAGGCATCTGCGAGGAGGCCGCGAAATATTTCGCGGGAAAGGTTCCGATCCTCGGAGTCTGCCTGGGGCACCAGGCCATCTGCGAAGCCTTCGGAGCGACGGTTTCCTACGCGAAGACGCTGATGCACGGAAAACAGTCAAAACTGAAGATCGATACCGGCAGTCCGCTGTTCGCGGGGCTGCCGGAGGTGATCCGGGGAGGAAGATATCACTCCCTGGCGGCTGTGGGAAGTACCGTTCCTGAAATCCTGGAAGTCATCGCAAGATCCGACGACGGCGAGGTGATGGCGGTGAAACACAGAGATTATGAAGTTTACGGGCTTCAGTTCCATCCGGAATCCATACTGACCCCCGACGGATCAGTCATTTTACAGAATTTTTTAAGCGCCGGCGGTAAAAGCAGCGCAACCGATCGTTCAGGAGGTGATAAATCATGATAACAGAAGCGATCCAAAAAGTAATAGCCGGAAAGGATCTGGAATACGATACCGCCAGAATGGCCATGGAAGAGATCATGGAGGGAACGGCGACCCAGGCTCAGATCGCCTCCTTCCTCACCGCACTGAGGATGAAAGGGGAGAGCATCAGCGAGATCACGGCGTGCGCTTCCGTGATGAGGGATAAAGCGGTCCGGATCAGTCCGTCTTTGGATGTGATGGACATCGTTGGCACAGGAGGAGACGAGGCGGGTACCTTCAATATATCCACCACAGCCGCGTTCGTCGTGGCTGCGGGCGGTGTTCCGGTGGCAAAGCACGGCAACCGGAGCGTATCCAGCAGAAGCGGCGCGGCGGATGTGCTGGAAAAGCTGGGAATCAATATCCAGATCCCTTCCGAACAGAGCCGGAGAATCCTGGAACAGATCGATCTTTGCTTCATGTTCGCCCAGGCTTATCACAGCTCCATGAAGTATGCGGCGCCGGTGAGAAGGGAGCTGGGCGTCCGCACTATATTCAACATCCTGGGGCCCCTGGCCAACCCTGCGGGAGCGAGCATGCAGCTCATGGGGGTATTTGACGAAAAACTGACGGAGCCCCTGGCGCAGGTGCTTTTGAATCTTGGCGTAAAGCGGGGCATGGTCGTCCACGGCTGCGATGGTCTGGACGAGGCTACCCTGGCCGCCGAGACCAAGGTTGTGGAAATTTCAGAAGGAAAAATAAAAAATTATTATGTCACACCGGAGGAGTTCGGTTTTAAGAGATGCTCCAGGGAAGAACTTCTCGGAGGCAACGCGGAAGAGAATGCGAAGATTACCCGGGAAATCCTGAGCGGGACAGATATGGGACCAAAAAGGGACGTGGTCCTGCTCAACTCCGCCATGGCGCTCTATATGGGCGGAAAAGGGGATTCGGTCAAATCATGCATTCCGCTGGCCCGGACCCTCATAGACAGTGGAGCGGCCCTGGATAAACTGGAGCAGTTCGTACGATTGTCCAATGAAGCGCCGTCAAGCGAGGCGGCGTCATGACGGATATTCTGAATTTCATCGCCGCCCGGACCAGGATCCGGGTGGAAGAGAAGAAAGCGATCAAGCCGCTGGAGGTCATCGCGGAGGAAGCCCACCGCTTATGTGCGGCGGGAGCCCGCAGCCTATGCGCGGAAAAGACCGTCCGCCCGGGAGGGGAAGAGCCTGGATTTCCATTTGAACGGGCATTGAGCAAAGAAGACATGTCCTTCATTTGTGAGATCAAGAAAGCCTCGCCCTCCAAAGGCATCCTGGCGGAAGACTTCCCTTATCTTCAAATCGCAGGAGAGTATGAGGAAGCGGGGGCCGACGCGGTTTCCGTGCTGACGGAGCCGGAGTGGTTTCTCGGAAGCGACAGGTATCTTTCGGAGATCCGGAAATCAGTCGCTCTTCCTCTTCTGAGAAAGGACTTTACCGTAGACGCCTACCAGATTTATGAAGCGAAATTGCTGGGCGCCGACGCGGTGCTTCTGATCTGCGCTTTGCTTGATCAGGAGACGCTGGAGGATTATATCCAAACCGCTCACAAGCTCGGCCTTTCCGCCTTGGTGGAAGCTCATACGGAGCCGGAGGTCCGGATGGCGGTGACAGCCGGCGCCAGAATCATCGGCGTGAACAACCGGGACCTGAAGACCTTTGAATTGGATATCAATACCAGTATTCGACTCCGCGGTCTGACTCCCAACGACGTGCTGTTTATTTCAGAAAGCGGAATCAAAACACCGGAGGATATTGCAAGGCTCCGAGAAAACAAAGTCGATGCGGTTCTCATCGGCGAAACCCTTATGAGAAGCGGCGATAAAAAGAAACTGCTGGCGGAATTGAGAGGAGCTGAAGTATGAAAATCAAAATATGCGGCCTTTTCCGGGAACAGGACATCGAATATGTCAATGAGGCGCTTCCCGACTATGTAGGGTTTGTATTCGCAGAGAGCCGCCGACAGGTGACAGCAGGGCAGGCTGAAGCGCTGAAGCAAAAGCTTGCCCCGGGAATATTGGCCGTGGGAGTCTTCCGGGATGCGCCCCTCGAAGAACCGGCGCTGCTGCTGAAAGCCGGAGTCATCGATATGGCGCAGCTCCACGGCGGCGAGGATGAGGAATATGTGATACGCTTAAAAACCGAAACCCGGCATCCGGTCATCAAGGCCATAAGGGTTAAAAGGGAGGAGGACATCGAAGCCGCCCGGGGAAATCCGGCGGATTTCCTGCTGCTGGACCATGGAATGGGGGGCACAGGCCAGACCTTTGATTGGAGCCTTGTACAGGAATGCGGAAAGCCGTTTTTCCTGGCGGGAGGGATCCATGCGGGAAACCTGGAACAGGCGATGAAAACCGGCGCACCGTTCGTCGCCGGGCCTTACGCCATCGACGTGAGCAGCGGCGCGGAAACGGGCGGCATAAAGGATAGAGAGAAAATACTGGAAATTGTAAGGAGGATACGAAATGGCTAAAGGAAGATACGGGATTCACGGAGGGCAATACATTCCGGAAACCCTGATGAACGAGCTGATCCGGCTGGAGGAGCAGTATGAATATTATAAGCGGGAGGAAGGTTTCAACCGCGAGCTTTCAAAGCTGCTGAACGAATACGCCGGAAGGCCGTCCCGTCTGTATTTCGCGGAAAGGATGACCAGAGACCTGGGCGGCGCGAAACTATACCTGAAACGGGAGGACCTGAACCATACCGGTTCCCATAAGATCAACAATGTCTTAGGGCAGGCGCTGCTGGCAAAGAAGATGGGCAAAACAAGGCTCATAGCGGAAACCGGAGCGGGGCAGCACGGTGTGGCTGCGGCGACGGCTGCGGCTCTTCTGGGAATGGAATGCGTGGTTTTTATGGGCAAGGAGGACACGGAGCGGCAGGCGCTGAATGTCTATAGGATGGAGCTGCTGGGAACTAAGGTAAATCCGGTTACAAGCGGAACCATGACGTTGAAGGACGCCGTCAATGAGGCCTTCAGGGAATGGACCACAAGGGTCCATGATACCCATTATTTAATAGGTTCCGCAATGGGTCCCCATCCGTTTCCCATGATGGTGCGGGATTTCCAGAGCGTCATCAGCAAAGAAGCGCGGGAACAGATCCTGGAGCTGGAAGGAAAGCTTCCCGACGCGGTGGTTGCCTGCGTCGGCGGTGGGAGCAATTCCATCGGTATGTTTTACAATTTCATCGGCGACCAAGGGGTTGACCTCATCGGCTGTGAGGCTGCGGGGCACGGAATCGATACGAAAAAACATGCCGCCACCATAGCCAGGGGCGAGACCGGGATCTTTCACGGGATGAAGTCCTACTTCTGCCAGGATGAATACGGCCAGATCGCGCCGGTTTACTCCATATCCGCAGGATTGGATTATCCCGGCATCGGCCCGGAGCACGCATATTTACACGATATCGGAAGAGCCAAATATATACCGGTAACGGATGAGGAGGCGGTGGCCGCCTTTGAATACCTGGCGAGGACCGAAGGAATCATCGCCGCCATTGAAAGCGCTCATGCCATAGCCCATGTGATGAAGATTGCGCCGGAAATGGATCCGGATCAGATCATTATCGTCTGCCTTTCAGGCAGGGGGGACAAAGACGTTGCGGCCATAGCCAGATACAGGGGGGTGAACTTACATGAGTAAAATCAATAACGCGTTCAAAAATGGGAAAGCCTTTATTGGATTTCTGACAGGCGGTGATCCGAATATGGAAAAAAGCGAGGAATTTATTCTTGAACTGGAGCGCGGCGGCGCGGACCTGATCGAAATCGGGATCCCTTTTTCCGACCCGGTCGCGGAAGGCAGCGTGATCCAGGAGGCCAACATCAGGGCGCTGTCGGCCGGCGCCACCACCGATAAAATATTTGACCTGGTTGAGTCGGTCCGGAAAAAGTCGGATATTCCGCTGGTATTCCTGACCTATCTCAATCCGGTTCACCGTTACGGCTATGACAGGTTCTTCGGCAGATGCCACTCGCTGGGGGTAGACGGTATCATAATCCCCGATCTTCCTTTCGAGGAAAAGGAGGAACTGGCAGCTGACGCGGAGAAATACGGAGTCGATCTCATTTCGCTGGTCGCGCCTACCTCGGAACAGCGGATCCGACAGATCGCAGGGACAGCAAAGGGCTTCCTCTATGTGGTTTCTTCCATGGGGGTGACGGGCATGCGCAGCGAAATCAAAACCGATCTGAAAAGTATCGTTGAAACGGCAAAAGCGGCGGCGGACGTCCCGGTGGCGGTAGGTTTCGGCATCAATACGCCGGAACAGGCCCGGGAGATCGGAAGCGTTGCGGACGGCGTCATCGTCGGCAGCGCCATCGTGAAAATAATTGAAAAATACGGAGAAGCGGCCGGTCCGTACCTTTATGAATACGTAAAGGGTATGAAGGCCGCGATGAAGGGGTGAGAGAAGATGTTATTTGCACTTCAGCCGGAAAACCGGGAAAGAACGAGGATCAAAATCGGCGATACCGTGATCGGGGAAGGCTGTTTCACTGTGATCGCCGGTCCCTGTTCCGTTGAAAGCGGCGAGCAGATCAACGCCGTAGCGAGAGCGGTCAAGAAAAGCGGAGCGTCAGTTCTGAGGGGCGGGGCTTTCAAGCCCAGGACTTCCCCATATTCCTTTCAGGGGCTGCATGAAGGCGGGCTGAAGCTGCTTCTGGACGCCAAAAGGAAAACAGGGCTTCCTGTCATTACAGAGATCATGAACCAGACCCAGATCCCCCTGATGGAGGAAGTGGATATCCTCCAGATCGGCGCCAGAAACATGCAGAACTTTGATCTGTTAAAAGAAGTGGGAAAGTGCAGAAAGCCCGTCCTGTTAAAGCGGGGCCTGGCCAACACCGTCGAAGAGCTGCTGATGAGCGCGGAATACATCCTGTCGGAGGGGAACGACCAGGTCATTCTCTGCGAAAGGGGTATCCGCACCTTCGAGACGATGACGCGAAACACGCTGGACCTGTCCTCCGTGCCGCTGCTGAAGGAGCGGACCCATCTGCCGGTGATCGTGGATCCCAGCCACGCTGCGGGAATACGCAATCTTGTGGCGCCCCTTTCCAGGGCTGCCATCGCCGTGGGAGCGGACGGCCTGATGATCGAAACGAATATCGACCCGTTTCAGGCGATGTCGGATGCAGACCAGACCATAAGCCTGGAGGAATTCGACAGTTTGATGCGGGAAATCAAGGATAGAGTCAAATTTGAGCGGAAGATGATGTAACATAGAGCCTGAGAATTTATCATAACCGGCAAGAAGACTCCCGCCTCTACAGGCGGTGAGATGAATTGCCCTCGCATAAGGAAACATTTGACATTTTGGCCTTGCAGGAGTACAATAAGAACATAGGTTCATGAACGCAAGTTCTGTCTGCGAGGTGATCCCGTTTGCTAAAGGCATTCCGATTCCGCATCTACCCAACCGAAAAGCAGAAAATAATCAGTTTCTACGAAACGGAGCATAAGACCCTGTCCTACGGTTCATGCTCAAGCATTCCAACCGCCATAGTTACCGTACCCAGATGGTGAACAGCAACATCAAGGTTGAAGGAAACCGCATACAGCTTCCAAAACTGGGATGGGTCAGATTCGCCAGATCCCGTGATGTGGAAGGCCGTATCCGGAATGTCACCGTAAGCAGGACGCCTGCCGGGAGGTACTTCATATCCGTCTGCTGTGAGGTTGAAATGGAAAAGCTTCCAAAAGTTGCAAACAGGATCGGCGTTGATATGGGCATCAAAAGTTTCTGCTATATCTCCAATGAAGACTCCATAGAAAACCCCAAGTACCTGAAGGTTCTCGAAAAGCAGCTGGCACGTGCCCAGCGGCAGCTTGCCTCAAAGGAAAAAGGAAGCAGCAACTACCATAAGGCAAGGCTTAAAGTGACAGTAGGTTACGAACTCGATGAAGCAGGAATCCCCCGCCTCGTTAGGCGGCGGGAGTGTTCAATTCGAGCTATTTCCAGAAATTATATCTTCTCACAAGTATGACGATACCCAAAATGATAAATATCGAACCGAGGAGAATCGCATTGATTCCACTGACTGCAAAACCACTGAAACTGCTGATAATAGCATCAAATATACTTCCGATGATACCGTCTTTTATTATTTCAATGACTCCCAGAGCCAATAAGATTATTCCAATGATTATAATACAAATTCCAGTAATCTTGTTCGCCAAATCTATTACCTGCCCCTTCCACTAATTGGACTCATTATTAGTTTGTCC
>DATMXY010000393.1:0-7361 GCA_035561275.1 Anaerovoracaceae bacterium
ATCATAAGTACACGAATTCCTTCGTCGCAGGGAGATGGCAGCAGAATAAGGCTTGAAAAAGCATAAGATAAGGATTGTCGGTTATAGATAATAGTTTCGCAACGGAGCTTAAAAACAGGTAACTTCTTTTGACAAAATAATTGAAAACATGACCATTTTCCCATATAATAGCTTCAAGGGGTAAGGTTAGTTAATCAGGGGGGAATGTGCAAATGTGTAATGGAAAAATTGATAGAACCAGTTTGACAGATAAAAGTGTGGGACTGGTTTTTAATTTTTAAAATTAAAGGTACTTGCAGGGAGCCTTTCAATGAGATATTTGCAGCCGATACAGGAAACTTCATATTTAACGGCAGTCAACGCGCCGCAGTACAGAAGAATCATGCGTATTTTTTATAACGAATACGAAAAGATGCGTTTTCAGCTGTATAAAGAAGATGTTTTCGAGATCATGAAACAACATGTGGAATATGAAGATTATACGATGGATCAGTTGAAATCAGATTTAGAGAATTTAGTTAACTGGAAGAATCTGACTCCCATTCAGGATCCTAAAAGAGTCTATACGATAGCCGATTATAAAAACAAACAATTCCGATATTCCATGTCTGAATATGCTGTCGAGATAGAGAGGCTGACGATAAAATTAGAAAACCTGTTTATGGAAAGCGGCAGTCTTCCTACAAATCTGTTTGCCCGAATCAACGAATCGTTAGAGCAGGCGGACGGCATCGGAACAAAATCGCTGAAAGAGATCAATGAATGGTGGCATAACCTTCAAGAAGACTTTAAACGGCTGAATCAGAATTATCAGGATTATCTGAGAGAGTTTTACTCCGGAAGGGCGGATAAGGTTTTAAAGTCGCTGGAATTTATCCAGCACAAGGACCGGTTTATTTCTTATCTGAAGGATTTCATCAAAGAGCTGCAGTTCAACGCCACAAGGATAGAGGCGACGCTGAAAAGGGTATCCATACCCATCGAAGAAAAGCTGTTGGCAATGGTCATTCAAAGTGAACTGGAAATCCCCCATCCTATCTCTGAACGTCAGGATTCATTTGAAAGCTATATCAGGGAAAATATTTATGGCAAATGGCAAGCATTGAAAAACTGGTTCCTTCCTCATGACGGCAGGCCCAGCGAATGCAGCCAAGTGATGGAGATCACAGATGAGGTGATCCGTAAAATCATTCAGAATGCGGCGCTGATTGTGCAGTTGCAGAATTGGGGGATCAGCAGAAAGGACGACTATAAAAAATTTATCTCACTGTTTTTAGACTGCAGTGACTTGAACGAGGCGCACAAGCTGGCGGCTCATGTCTTCGGCATTCAGAATGTGAGGCACTATAAGTTCAGAGGAGAGCGTTCTACGGACAGCATCAACAGCAGTACCTATGAGGAAGAACCGGCAGAATATGTTTTAAAGCCGCATACGAGAGCTTACCGTCCCCGGGTGGACCGGGAAGGGTTTGAGAATAAAGCCATGCAAAAGCTGGCGCAGCGGAATCTCTATTTACAGCAGACAGAAGAAGAACGAAAAATGGTGTTGAAATACATAAAGGATCATAAACTGGATGTCTCGGCCATCGATGAGCGCATATCGGAAAGCACCAGAATTACATTACTGAGATGGATTTCGGCGGCGAACACCACTACAACAAAAAAAGGAAGGACAGAATACGGACAGGAATACCGGCTGGCAAAAAAGGACGGCCTTTGTACCCTGCATTGTGAAGACGGAGATTTGACAATGCCCGCTTATATCTTTGAATTCAAGGAGGAGCGGTATGAATGAAGTAAGGACGCTGATAGAAAATTACTGGATCAACAGGGCTGAGGATAAAGAGCTGTATCACAGGGTCAAGCGGGAAATTCCCAAGTATCGCCGGTTTGTCATGGAGCAGCTGGGCTGGAGACTGATCAACAACGAGCGCATTATAAAGCTTGAAAAAATTCCGGCCCATGCGGAAAGCTTTATGGGAATCGACGGCTTTTCAGACGTAAGAGATTATTGTATAGTATGCGTCATTCTAATGTTTTTAGAAGACAAGGAAGACAATGAACAGTTTCTGCTTTCTGAACTGATCGATATGCTGGAGGCTCAGCTGGCAGAGTATATGGAGGTTGACTGGACGAAATTCGTACAGAGAAAGTCTCTGGTGCGCGCTTTACAGTTTGCAGAGAAAATGGGCATGCTGGTGGTTTATGACGGCAGCAGCGACAGCATATCGGAGGGGATCGGACACGAAGTGCTGTATGAAAATACCGGACTGTCGAGGTATTTTGCAACGAGCTTTGACTATGATATAAAGGGATTTCAATCCTACCGGGATTTTGAAACGAAGCAGCCGGAGGAAGTGGAATCGGACAGGGGGCATTTCAGGATCAACAGGGTGTATCGCCGGTTGGTTTCCTCGCCGGCAATGTACTGGAAGGAGACGGACGATCAGGATTCCATTTATGCCAAAAATCAGCGGCAGTGGGTGCAAAAGACCTTGAACGACCATCTGGGAGGACACCTGCATATCCATAAAAATGCGGCTTTCTTCGTAATGGATGAAGACGGCTGCTTTGGAGATAGGCATCCCAGGGACGCAATGCTGCCGGAAATCGTGCTGACCGTTTGCGAAGAGATTCGAAACAGAGTCAAAGCGGGAACTTGGGCCAAAGGATATGACGAATGCGTGCAAATCAGCGAGAATCAATGGAAGGATCTCCTTGCCGAATGCAAAGCAAAGTATGGCTCCGCATGGAGCAAGGAATATCGTGAAATGGACGCCGCCAAAGTGACGGAATCCGTTACGCGTTATATGAAAAATTGGATGCTGCTTTCCGACCGGGATGAGATCATAATTTTACCGGCGGCAGGCAAGCTGACCGGAAAATATCCCGGGGATTTTAAGACAGAGGATGCGGAGTGCTAAACATAAGACAGAGGATGCGGAATGTTAAATAATCGATGGAAAATGAACAGGATGGGATTTATCAATTTCTGGCTGTATGATGAGGAGGAATTTTCCTTTTCTGACGGAAAGCTGCTTCTGCGGGGAGCGAACGCTTCCGGGAAGTCCATTACGACCCAGAGCTTTATACCCTTTATCCTGGACGGCGACCGGACGCCCAACAGACTAGATCCATTCGGTTCCAGCGACAGAAAAATGGAATATTATTTTCTCGGTAACGGGGAAAGGGAAGATGTAACCGGCTATCTGTTTCTGGAATTTAAGAAAACAGGAACAGATCAGTACCGGACCATCGGGATCGGGCAGAGAGCGCAAAAAGGCAAGCCCATGGATTTCTGGGGATTTCTTATTCTTGACGGCAGGAGAGTCGGATATGATGTCCAATTATACAAGGCGGTGGGCAGCAAAAAAATCCCTTTCACAAAGCAGGATTTAAAAAAGGAACTTGGCGAAGATAATCCCATTGCGGAAAAGCAGAAAGATTACATGGAACTTGTGAATAAGCATATTTTCGGCTTTCCGCGGATAGAACAATATGATCAATTTATCCGTTTGATGATAAAAGTGCGCGCGCCCAAGCTGTCTAGGGATTTTAAACCCACAAAGGTGTATGAGATCCTCAATGAATCCCTGCAGTCCTTATCTGACGAAGATCTAAGGGCCATGGTGGACGCCATGGAAAAAATGGACGATATTCAGAACAAGCTAGACGGTTTAAAAGCAGCTTTCAGGGATGTGACAAGCATCCGTACGGAATACGATCACTACAACAGGTATATGCTTTCGAAAAAAGCGGGGGCCTATTTGTCGTCCCAAAAACAGGTGGAAGCGATAAGGAATCGGTTGGAAGCTTTGCAGGATGAAGTAAGGGGCAGGACCGAAGAAAAAAGCCGCAAGGAAGAGGAAAATGACAGCCTCGGCGCTGAGATTGAACTATTGGAAAAAGAGAAAGAACTGTTAGCCGCGGGGAATCTGGAATCGTATTTCAATAAGCTGGAATACAACAAAAGCCAGAAAACAATGCGGGAGGAGGAAGCCGGGGAACTGTCCCGGAGAATAGAGGCGTCCCGCCAGAAAATAAGGCTGCATGATTCCGACCTCCGGCAGCATAAAAAAGACGAGGAAAGCTATCGGAGTGAAGTGGATCATATTCTGCAGGAATTGGATCATATCAACGAAACCCTGCGGTATGAGGGCCATAAGCTGATCGCCGAAGCAGTCAGACAGGGAGCGGTCCGGGATGTATTGATTGAGAAGAACAAAGAACTGAAGGAGTTTTCGGACCTCATTTCAAAGGGACTGAAAGCGCTGCAGGAATTCAGCAGAATGGAAGAGGAATGGAGCAGGACGGAAGAGGAATTAAACGGATTAAGCATCATTAAGAGTATCTGTGAGGAGCAATTGAAGACAGCGGAAGGGATGGAGACGCAGTGCAGGGATGATTTGGTGGAAGCCTTCTATGGAATCGCCGATAAATATAAAGAGCTGATTCTCGGAAAACAGGAACTGACGGACATTGTGCCGCTGATAGGCAAATATCAGGGCCCAAGGGATATGGGAGACATCAATAAAATAATTAACGGGATTAGAGGCAGTCGAGAAAGGGCTTTATGGAAGAGCAATATAGAATGCAAGGTAAAAAGAGGGGAACTTTACAGCCTGTACAGGCAGTCGGTGCAAGAGCTGGAAGCTTTGAAAAACAAAGGGGAAGTGCTCCCTCTGCGCAGGGAAAAGGTCATGAGATCAAGGGCCGTTTTAGAAGAAAAAGGAATTCCGTGCCTGCCTTTCTATAAGGCTGTAGAATTTGACGCGTCGCTGCCGGAGGATGAACAGGCTTTGATCGAAGAGCAGCTGTTCGACACCGGCTTACTGGATGCGCTGATCGTGGCGCCGAAGGACTATCAAAGAGCAAGAACCGAATTAAGCAGCTTATCCGATGCCCTGATTCAGGCAGACGCAAAGGTCTGCACAGGCTATGGAAAATTGATTCCGGGCGAGGCGGCTCCGGAACTGAAAAACGCGGTGGAAGAGATCATCAACAATATTTACGGCCATGACAAAAACGGTGCAGGGATCGTATTGAGCCCAGACGGCTATTACAGGAATGGCGTAATAGAAGGCCACAGTGTTCTGGAAGGACAGGCGTCCTTTGTTGGCGCGACGGCGCGCAGGAATAAATGGAACCGAATGATAGCGGAGAAGGAAGCAGAGTGCGGTGAACTGAAAAATCAACTGCAGGAATGCGATGAAATGATGAAGGATATTCAGGCTTCCATTGAAACGCTCGACCTGGAGTATAGAGGGCTGCCTGGCTTCAATGATCTGGATTCTGCTGTCGACATGGTACGGGACGCCGCTTACGAGCTGGACAAAGCTTCCGACGCGTATTCCCGGAAGGCCGGGGAATTATCACAAATACTGGGACGTAAAAAGGAATGGGAGCAGAAAGTGATCGCAAGCTGCAAGGGACTGCCTTATGACCGTACGCCGTCCTCCTATGAGGGAGCCCTTGAAGATATGGAAAGCTATAAATATGATTTGACGGAGCTTGAAAAAGCGGTGAACTATTTGGATACCGCCAGATCAAAATGTGAAAGCGTCAGCGCTTTAATTGAAAAGGAAGAAGAAGCAATTGACCATGCGGATGGGCAATGGAGGAAGGCGGAGCGGCAAATCCGCCTCTGCGCAGCCGAAATAGGGCAAATCGAAGAATATCTGAATCGTCCGGAAAATAAAGAAAGAGCGGAACGGCTGGAAAAAGTGATAGCCGGCTTAAAAGCCAAAAACGGCGTCATAACTTCCAACCGGGAGGCAATTGCGCGTCTGGAAGAAAAAATCAGCCTCAGGAGTGAAGAAATCGACTCACTGAGAGGGAACGTCACCAACAGCATCGAAAAGGAAAATACGGTGAGATCCTATTTTCAGGAGGAGCTGGAGCTGAAATATGTGATCGCGCAGGAGAATAAAACCATATCAGAATGTGCGGAGGAAGCGGCAGGCTGCATTCGTGAAAATGATAAGCATAAAACAGTCGGAGAGATTGTCGCTTCGCTGTATCGGGTCTACCAGCAGCATAACAGCAATCTCACCAGCTATGGAACGTCCATGGAAGACTGCTTTGACGATGCAAAAGACCCAAGTGAACTCAGAAAGAGACAGATCATTGTATCCACCTGGCAGGGCAGGAAGCTGCAGCTTGAGGAGTTCTACAATATATTAAAGGAATCCATCGACAGCACGGAATTATTGATCCGGGAAAAAGACAGAATCCTGTTTGAGGACATTCTGGCCGATACCTTGAGCCGCAAGCTGAGCAACCGCATCACCGAAAGCAGGAACTGGATTGCAGATATGTCAAAGCTGATGCGGGAAATGGATACATCCATGGGGCTGACCTTTTCACTGGACTGGAAACCGTGCGTCGCCGAAGGGGAAAAGGAGCTCGACACACGGGAGTTGGAAAAGTTACTGAGCAGGGACAGAGAACTGCTGACCCATGAGGATATCGAAAAGGTGTCCGCGCATTTCAGGAGCAAGATACAAATGACAAAGCAGGTGGCGGAGGATAACGGTGAGTCGGTAAACTACGCCGATATGGTGCGGGATGCTCTGGATTACCGGAAATGGTTTGAATTCAAGATGAATTTTTACCGCGGCGACGAACAGAAAAAAGAATTGACCAACAGCGCATTCAACAAGTTCAGCGGCGGTGAAAAGGCCATGGCTATGTACGTGCCCTTATTTGCGGCTGTCAATGCGCAATATAAAAAGACGGACAATCCGAATCATCCGAGAATCATCGCACTGGATGAAGCCTTTGCCGGTGTGGATGACAAGAATATCAGCAGCATGTTTGAACTGGTGCAGAAGCTGGATTTTGACTATATTATGAATTCCCAGGCTTTGTGGGGATGCTATGAGACGGTGAAATCACTGAAAATAGCTGAGCTCCTGCGTCCTGCCAACGCTGATGTGGTAACGGTGATTTATTACCACTGGAACGGAACAGAACGGATATTGGATGAGCAATAATAGAGGGCAAGGCGAGAAGAACAGAGCATAGAGCCAAAGTTATGGGAATCAGGTGAGCGAAATGCTGGAAGACTGTGTAAAATACTTTAAAGGTAACAAGGCGTATAAACGGCTTTTTATTGAGTTGCGTAAAAAGTGGAAAAAGTACGGTGGACCATCCGGATATGCAGTCATAAACAATGCAACCGCTGAAGAACAAGAAGCAATAAAACTGGTTATGGGGAAAAGCTGCGGCGGTCCGGACGTCAGACTTAGAGTGAGTGACTTTGAAGACGCTTTACAGGAGACGAAATTCAAAGGCGTCGGTTTGCGGGAGCTTCTTGAAGCCTATTTTTCCGAAAGCATGGTGACGAATAAAAATGTGCG
>DATMXY010000394.1:0-4354 GCA_035561275.1 Anaerovoracaceae bacterium
ATACAAAATTGCAGGCGCCCAGAAATTTTACCGATTCTTTACTAGCCTTTCACTGAAAGTTCGTCACATTCACGCAGCAGATTTGCCATTTCGATAGCGGCAACCGCCGCATCGAAGCCCTTATTCCCCGATTTCGTTCCGGCGCGCTCGACAGCCTGTTCGATCGTATCCGTCGTCAGGACGCCGAAAATCACGGGGATCTGGCCGGACAGGCCGACATTGGCAACGCCTTTTGAAACCTCCGCGCAAACCAGGTCGTAATGCGTGGTGGACCCTCTTATTACCGCGCCCAGACAGATCACGGCGTCGTACCTGCCGCTTGAAACCATCTTTTTGGCGGCGAAGGGCAGTTCAAAGGCGCCCGGCACCCAGACAAGATCGATATCTTCCGCCGCAGCGCCATGGCGCAGCAGCCCGTCTTCCGCGCCGCCGATCAGTTTTGAAACGATAAATTCATTGAACCGCGAGGCCGCGATTCCGATCTTCAGTCCCTGTGCGATCAAATTTCCCTGAATCAGATTCATATCATTCTTATTCCTTTCTTTCTTTATACGAATCGGCTGGCAACCCGAGTTTTCAAAGCGGCGGGCTGATACTGCCGTTAAAATGCGAGCATGTGATCGAGCTTCTGCTGTTTTGTTTTCAGATAATAGACATTCTCGCCGTTGACTTCCGTCTGGAGCGGCACCCGTTCCACAATCTCCAGTCCGTATCCCTCAAGGCCCTTTATCTTTCTGGGGTTGTTGGTCATAAGCCTGAGCTTTCCGGCTCCGATATCCCTTAAAATCTGGGCCCCGATTCCATAATCGCGCAGGTCCTCCCCAAATCCCAGCGCCAGATTGGCCTCCACCGTATCCATGCCTTCATCCTGGAGCGCATATGCTTTCAGCTTATTGATGAGGCCGATACCCCGGCCTTCCTGACGCATGTAGAGCAGGATCCCCCGGCCTTCCTCTGCGATCCGCCCCATCGCCGCGGCATACTGATCGCCGCAGTCGCAGCGGATGGATCCCAGGGCGTCTCCCGTCAGGCATTCCGAATGGACTCTGGTCAGAACCGGTTCATCTTTGTCGATCTCACCCATGATCAGAGCGACATGGTGTTCTCCGTTGATCCTGTTCTGGTAGCCGCGGATTCGGAACAGTCCGTATCTGGTCGGAAGCCGGGCTTCGGTCACGCATTCCACCAGGCTTTCCGTTTTGCTTCGGTAAGCGATGAGGTCCGCAATGGTGATGATCCTGATGCCATGCCGCCCGGCGAATTCCATCAATGCGGGGGTCCTTGCCATGCTGCCGTCCTCATTAAGGATTTCACAGATGACCCCTGCCGGCTTTAATCCCGCCAGCTTCGCCATATCCACCGCCGCCTCCGTATGGCCGGTGCGTTTCAAAACGCCTCCCTCCCGGGCCCTGAGCGGAAAGATGTGCCCCGGCCTTCGGAAATCGTCCGGCCCCGCCTGTCCGTCGATCAGTCCCCGTATGGTTTGCGCCCGTTCAAAGGCGGAGATGCCCGTCGAAGTATCCCGGTGATCGACGGATACCGTGAACGCGGTTTCGTGGTTATCCGTGTTTTTGTCCACCATGGCGTAAATACCGAGACGGTCCAGATCCCCTTCTTCCATCGGCATGCATACCAGACCTCTTGCATGCTTTACCATAAAATTCACTGCCTCCGGCGTGGCTTTTTCGGCGGCGACGATGAGATCCCCTTCATTTTCCCTTCCCGGATCGTCCACCACGACGACCATTTTTCCATTTTTAATATCCTCGATTGCATGTTCAATGCTGCTGAACTGATTGCCCATTTGAAACCTCCTACCCATAAAATCCGATAAAATTACGCTCTGCCGGTTCCGTGGCGCGATGCTGTGCTGCTTCCACACCTTGGCCCTGCGCCGCTTCCATACTTTGACCCTGCACCTGACCCAGCAGCTTCTCAACATATTTCCCGACGATGTCGCATTCCAGGTTCACCGCGTCGCCGATCTTCAGCTGCAGCAGGGTGGTTTCCCTTCCCGTGTGCGGAATTACCGAAACCCTGAATCCCTCCCGGTCTACGGACGCCACGGTCAGACTGACTCCGTCGACCGCGACGGAACCCTTTTCCACGATATAGCGCAGCAGTTCCTTTCCGGCGGAAACGGAAAGCCAGACTGCGTTTTCTTCCCTTGAAAGTGACCTTACCGCTCCGGTGCCGTCAATGTGACCGCTGACCATATGACCGCCGAGCCTGCCGTCAAGACGTATGGCTCTCTCCAGATTGACCCTGCTTCCGGTAGCCAGGCTCCCCAGCTTGCTCCGCCGCGTGGTTTCCGCCGTCACGTCCGCCTCAAAACAATCTCCCTCCAACTTTGCCACCGTCAGGCAGACTCCGCTGGTACAAATGCTGTCCCCGGCTCTCGTGTCTTCCAGAACCCGACCGGCCCTGATCCGAAGCCTTGAAGATTTCGCCCCTCTCGTCACCCGTTCCACTCGGCCGGTTTCCTCGATGATTCCTGTAAACAAGGCTCCGCCTCCCCTCTCCTTTGATCTCCGCTAAACATCAAATCTCTCCTTCTCTTTCCGATATGCCGTGATCTTTATGTCCTCCCCGACTCTTTCCAACGAATTGATGCGCAGCGGGTACGCCTGATCCAGCCTGTCGATCCCATGACCGCCGGCGACGGTCTTTGATTTTTCACCGCCTATAATTTTCGGAGCAACATAAAGGATGATTTTATTCACGATCCCCTGAGAAAAAGCCGAACCGTTTACCGCCGAACCGCCTTCAAGCAGCACGCTGTCGATGCCCCTGCCGCCAAGCTTCTCCAGCAGATCCTCAAGATCGATACGGTCGTCTTTGCTCTCACAATACAGTAACTCCGCTCCCAGCGCGCTGAGCCGGTCCGCACTCTCCGGCGAAGCCCTTTCCGTACAGGCGATAAAGGTTGGATTTTTTTGCTGGTCCGTCAGAGCTTTGCTGCCGGGAGGAATCCGAAGGCCGCTGTCCAGAATGATCCTCCGCGGATTTCTTCCCCCTTCCGCCCGGCAGGTCAGCTCCGGATCGTCCTGAATAACGGTTCCGACTCCCGTCATGACGGCTGAATACCGGTTTCTTAAAAGCTGCACATCCTCTCTTGCCGCTTCTCCCGTGATCCATCTGGATTCTCCCGACGGCGCCGCGATTTTTCCGTCAAGGCTCATTGCCGCTTTCAAAACGACGAAAGGCTTCCGAGTTTGGATGTAGTGGAAGAAAACCTCGTTGAGCCTTTTGCATTCCTGATCCAAAACTCCGACAATTACCTCAACGCCGGCTTCTCTTAGCCTTTGTGCGCCCCTGCCCGCAATCAGGGGATTGGGATCAAGGGTCCCGACCACAACGCGTTTCACGCCTTCCCGGATAAGCAGCTCCGTACAGGGAGGCGTTTTCCCGTAATGGCAGCAAGGTTCAAGATTTACATAGACCGTAGATTCTTTCACGCTTTCCGCCGCACTGTTCACCGCGTTTACTTCAGCATGGGTGCAGCCGTATTTTTCATGCCAGCCCTCTCCGATGATCCTGCCCCCTTTTACGATGACCGCACCCGCCAGAGGATTCGGATTCGTCCTTCCTGTTCCTTTTCCCGCCAGTTCCAGTGCCCTTTTCATGTAATAAATATTTCTGTCTTCTTCATACGCTGACTGTTCCGTCATTTTTCCCCCTCCTCATGAATAAAAAAACCCGAACGATACGTTCAGGGTGTAAGTACGATTCGGATCCGCAGTTTAACAAAAAAGCTCTGAAATATATAAAATATTTCAGAGCAAGTCGTCAAATACCGTTTTTCCGTATTATCATTTCTTCTTTCATCCAGACTTTACTGTCGGCCTCGGAATTTCACCGAATCATGCCTCGCGGCTCGTGGGCTGTACCACCGGTGGGGAATTTCACCCCGCCCTGAAGAATCTATTAAGTTGGTATTATGTTATCATGCGTCGATTGGTCTGTCAATGCCAAATTGCTTCATCGCACAGTGTTGTCCTGCTCGTTGTCCTGCGTGTTGTCCTGCGTCTCCTGGAGTTGCTCTTTTGGGGCCGCATATTTTTCCAGCCTTATTTTCAGCAGTCCGTTCTCCTGTTCCAGCACGCCGACAGCCTTTGCCATGCTTCTTAACTTCGATTGATATTTGATCCAGCGGACCAGGTTGAGAAGCAGGACGACTAACGCCCCGAATGCCGCCGAGATCAATATGACCAGAGCCTGCGAGATCGAAAGTTCAAACGTCAGAAAGCTTACGTCCACGGCGCCGGCGTTCTGTAATGCGAAAATTGCCACAATTAGTGCGAAGATTAAAGCTAAAACAAATTTCCAATCCATTTCAAACCTCCAATAGATG
>DATMXY010000395.1:0-5020 GCA_035561275.1 Anaerovoracaceae bacterium
TCCCAGTCCGATCCAACCGATTTTCGCCATTTTTTGTTTCCTCCTTAATTAATTAAATTATAGCTTTTCAACCGCAGGCGCCAGTATCCGGCGCCGTTGTTCAACAAGCTGCGGTATTCTGAACTGTTCCCTTACAGGAACTGGCATCCCGGAAGTCCGCAGGATGTGATTTCGTCGGATGGGAATTTCGTGATGATTTCACATCCGTCCTTGGTAACGACAACCTCTTCTTCGATTCTCGCACTCCCGGATCCGTCTTCGGAGGCGCACCAGGTTTCCACCGCAAAAGTCATGCCTTCTTTTAATTCAAATGGGTTATCAAGGGAGAACAGTCTGGAAATGACGGGCTTTTCCCAGAGTCCAAGACCGATCCCATGGGCAAACTGCAGCAGAAACGCCTCCTCCTCGTTCTTGAATCCGAGCTCCGTTGCGGCCGGCCAGCATTTTGCCACGTCCGCGGACGTATTTCCCGCTTTGATCGCCTTGATGGAAGCCTTGATCCATTTGGACGCCCTTTCATAAGCTTTTCTCTGATCGGCGTTGGGAACGCCGCAGGAGAACGTCCTGTAGTAGCACGTCTTGTAACCGTTGTATGTATTTCCTATGTCGAAGTAAATCAGTTCCCCCGGTCTGATCATTCTGTTTGTGAATGTATGGCTGTGGGGGTTGCCCCTCTCGCCTGAGATGCTGTTTACAAACTCAACCAGCTCCGAACCCCAGCCGTACAGCTTGTAGTTTGCAACGGCAACCAGCTCATGTTCCATGATCCCGGGCCTTAGCGTCTTTGCAAGGTCGTAGTAAGCTGCGTCCACCATCGACGCGGACTGCTTTAAAAGCTGGATTTCGTCGTCGGTTTTAATGATTCTGGCGTCCAGCATGGCCTGCTGTCCGTCTACAATTTCTGTCTTCTGATCTTCCAAGGCTCTGATCAGCGGGATATCCACAATATCCATACCGACTTTTCCGGTCGCTCCATATTCCTTAAGATATCCGGCTATCTGGTCCGCAACCTTCTCGACCATACCGGCCTCCACCGGTATCGCGCCTCTCATGGAACCGACGGCCGGCATAATATGATCCTTCGTCAGCCAATCGACCCGCTTTCTTTTTGACGGCGCTGCCGGATCAAACAAAAACGGCTGGTCCACTCCATCGATCAAAATACAGTATCTGTTCATTTTGTTACGATTCCATTCTCCTATGTGGGTTCCCGTTATATAGCGGATATTGTCAAAATCATAACACACAAGCGCGTTCAGTCCGTAGTTCTTCATGCTTTGCTTTGCCCGCGCCAACCTGTCTCTTCGAAGTCTGTTAAAGTCGACATTCGATTCGAAATCTACTCCATTCATCCCTGATCTAGGCATCTTTCTTCCTCCTTAAAAACCTGTCCGTAATAGAATTATCGTTCCGTTCAACATATGAGCAAAACCTGTGCCAAAATTTTTTTCGAAAAATGAAATAAAAATCATGTTGTATTTCAAGATTTTGTGTGACACAATTAAGCCAAATTATGTCATTGATTGCAGCATTGAGCCAAGGCGTGCCATTTGTTGTCAACGTGTGCCATTTTCGTGCCATGTTTGTGCCATGGTATATTTTTAACGATGACAGAGAGGAGCATTAGAATGAAACCCTTTTCCGAGGAGTATAACAACAAGCTGTTGGAATATTGGAACCGTTATATCAAAGACGGTGAACCAATGCCGGAAAACCTGGAAGATGTCAGGCCATTCATATATGAATCATGGAAACGCTCCAAAGTAAAGAATGTCTTCCCTTTGGAGGTCAAAGACAAGAAACTCAGCCCTGACGAGCTTCGATACACCTTTAAGCGTAACGAAGTACTTATGAGCGTAGCTCACTCCTATGTTGAAAATCTGTATTCCTATGTCAAAGGAAGTAATTTTATTATCGCCCTGACGGATAATCACGGGTATGTATTGGACCTTGTGGGCCAGGACCCGGATATCCAGCTTCAAGCGAAACGAAGCGGTCTGGCGGTTGGCTGCAACAGGAATGAAGAATATTCCGGCACCAACGGGATCGGCACATGCCTTGTGACAGGCCAGCCGGTTCAAATATGGGGCAATGAGCATTATATCAAGCCCCACCACAGCTATGTCTGTTCCGCCGCACCAATCAGAAACCAATATGGAACCATCATCGGATGTCTTGACATCGTCGGGCCGGTGGGCGCCGTCACTCCCCATACCCTTGCCATGGTCTGCGCCGCCGTGGACGGCATTGAAAAAGAGATCAAGATGCGTGAGACTTATGAGAAAATATCCATTACAAACAATCAACTGGTCAGTACAATACAATCCATTTCCTCTGGAATTGTCATGATCGATAACATGGGTATCATCACCCAGCATAATAATAGAGCCATCCAATTTTTGAAACTTCCAAACAAAAAATATGAAAATGAAAATCTGGCGAATATCCTTGACCTCAAGTACGGGCTCCATAAGCTGCTTGATTTGCGGCATGATTTTAATAACAAAGAGGTTTCATTGGTCAACCATCTCGGCGTTACTTTGCATTTATCCCTTTCCGCAAAAGTTATTTATAACACGCAGCATGAGAAAATCAATACCGTTATCATTATCGAAGAGCAGCAGCGAATCCATAAGATGGTCAGCAAAATGAGCGGTTTTACCGCCCGTTTTACCTTTGACTCCATAATCGGTACTTCCGAAGAGATGATGCATGTCATCGAAGTGGCGAAAATGGCCGCGCAAAGCGACTCCAATGTTCTGATCCTCGGCGAGAGCGGAACGGGCAAGGAGCTGCTGGCGCAGTCCATACATAATGCCAGCGACCGCGCAAACGGCCCTTTCATTGCCATTAACTGCGGATCCCTGCCGAAAGGGTTGATCGAATCCGAACTTTTCGGCTATGAAAGCGGAGCTTTTACCGGAGCGAGCAAAGACGGGCAGCCCGGGAAGTTTGAGCTGGCTTCCGGCGGAACGATTTTTCTTGACGAGATCGGAGATATGGCTTTAGAACTTCAGGCAACGCTCCTCCGCGTGATCCAGACGCGGGAAGTCGTACGGATCGGCGGCAGACAACCGAAAAAGATCGATGTGCGCATCATGTCCGCCACCAATGTCAACCTTTTGGAGTCCGTTCAAAGCAAAAGCTTCCGAAGCGACTTGTATTACCGGCTCAACGTTCTTTCCATCCTGATCCCCCCGCTTCGAAAGCGCAAAGCGGATATCCCGGTTTTGATCGATCATTTTATCCGGGTTTACAATCAGTCCATGGGAAAGAGAGTCAGCGAACTGACGCCGGAATCCTACAACCGGGTGATCAATTATAACTGGCCTGGAAATGTAAGGGAATTGGAAAATACAATCGAGCGCGCCCTGAACCTGACACAGGACGATATTATAAGCGAAGACGAGCTTCCTCAGGAAATTCTCCACAAAAAACAGCACGAAACCGTTCAGGATAATCAGCCGTACAAGCATCCTGATGCTGCAGGCGTAAGAAACAAGGAGGCATTCAGAATCATCTCGGCACTGGAACAGGAAGCCGGCAACATCACGAATGCATCCGCCATCCTGGGGATACCAAAGCGGACCCTTTACCGGAAACTTGGAAAATATAATATTGATGTGAACGACTACCGTTAATATATCGTAATTTAAATGGCATGGTTTTTGCTGAATATGTTCTTAGGTTTTTTCAAACCGCTGGCGGCAATAACCTGTGATACCGACAGCGTCGTTCAATACCGGAAAGGATAAAAACGTAAGGAGAATGGTTTATGTTTTGGGATATTATCATCATTGCCGGAGTATTCTGGATTATTATGAGTATATTCAGTTTTATGCAAACGATCCAGATCAAGAATATTTATAAGATCCTGGAACCCTCCGGCAAAGTGTACTTCGGAAGGGACGCCGGGTTCCTGCGGACCAGGTATATCGCTTTCGCAGCGGTCGCCGCTGACGGAACCGTTATCGATGCAAAACTGCTCAAGGCGAGTCGTATTATCACTCCGGCGAAAATCCGGCCGTTGGATCATTTGATCAATATAAATTTAACCACAATTGATCCGACCGACATAGACCTCGACGCCGGAACAAAGCTTGCTGTACAAAATCTTGCTGCCAATTTCAAGAGATATATGAAAGGCAAATGAACAATCAAATTTATCCTGAAACAACTTTGTCTTTGCCGCTCTTTTTCGCCAAGTACAACAGCTGGTCGGCCCTGTTAATGATCGACTTCATGTCGTCCCCCTCGACACGCTCTGTTACGCCGAAACTTGCGGTAACTTTGTCCATAATATAATCGTTCTCGATCATCGATACAAATTTTCTGATGCGATCGGCTATTTCCGCCGCTTTGTCCAGCGTTGTCTGCGGAAGTATTATGATGAACTCTTCTCCGCCCCATCTAGCCAGAATGTCATCCTGCCTGATCACTCCTTTCATTTCATCAACGATTTTAACGATAACTTCATCACCCGCAATGTGACCATATGTATCGTTTATCAGTTTGAAATCATCGATATCGATTAATACGAGTGAAAATTTACATTGGCTGTCGCACATTTGATCAAGAATTCCGTCACAAGCAGCTCTGTTATAAGATTGAGTCAGCGTATCCGTTTTGACAAGCGCTTCAAGCTGCAGCTGCTGTAAATAGTTCAATCTCTTTTGTATATTGATCCTATACATTAATGCGCCTACAATCAATACGTGTGAAAATAAATACAGCGTAATAAGTACTTTGATACCTTCATTCATCGTTGGTATGGTGAAGGTAGTCAAAACAAAAAACACGACGATCAAAAAAGCCGAGGTACATACATTTGCAATCCATCTGTTTGGAATAATAAACAGGCCAAATGTTATGTACACCAGGTCAAGCGCTTCAAATATCAAGTCTACAGGGGCGAAATGAATCGCGATGTATTCATGCAGCAGGTACATCAACACAACATAAACGATCACTGATTTTATTGCCGTTTTTTTATCTTCAGCCTTTTCCAGCAGGATAAATA
>DATMXY010000396.1:0-17803 GCA_035561275.1 Anaerovoracaceae bacterium
AGAACAATGAGAGAAGTAGTATTTGTTGACGGAGTAAGATCCGCAACCGGTAAGTTCGGCGGCTCCCTGAGCACATTTTCCGCGCCCACCCACGGAGGAGAATGCGTAAAGTTTCTGGTCCAAAGAACAGGGATCGATCCGTCTGAAATCGATGAAGTTATCATAGGGACACATTTTCAGGCCGGAATCAAAGCGAACTCAGCACGGCAGTGCCTGATCTATGCAGGATTACCGGATACCATCCCCGCATTTACCCCGAATAAAAACTGTGCCACCGCGCTGAAAGCCATGCAGCTTGCGGCCCAGTCCATCCAGGTCGGCGACAACGACGTTGTCATCGCAGGAGGAACCGAGACCATGAGCGCGATCCCGTACCTGCTGGATAAGGCAAGGTTCGGCTACAGAATGGGCCCCGGAGAAATCCTGGACAGCATGCTTTACGACGGGCTGGTAGACCCTTTCATGAACTATCACATGGGCATCACCGCGGAAAACGTGGCCGAAAAATGCGGGATTACCAGGGAAATGCAGGATGAATTCGCAGTGGCGAGCCATCAGAAGGCAGCCAAAGCATGGGCGGAAGGAAAATACGACCAGGATATCGTTCCCATCACCCTCAAAAGCAAAAAAGGCGACACCATATTCAATCACGACGAAACATACTTAGCGGATGCGAAGCTGGAAGATTTCCAGAAGATGAAGCCCGTATTCAAGAGAGACGGCGGAACGGTAACGGTAGGCAACGCATCGCCAATTAACGATGGTTCGGCGGTATTCCTTATGATGTCCGCCGATAAGGCAAAAGAACTGGGTTATAAGCCCATCGCGAAATATATTGCGGCGACATCCACCGCGCTCCATCCCTCCATCATGGGATATGCTCCTGTCAGCGCCGTTGAGAAGCTGGAAAAGAAGACCGGTATCTCCCGTGACCAGGTTGGACTCTGGGAGCTGAATGAAGCCTTTGCCGCCCAGGCAGCCGCCTGCGTGCAGGACCTCAAGCTGGATCCTTCCATCGTAAACGTAAACGGCGGAGCCATCGCGCTTGGTCATGCCGTCGGCTGCACCGGAGCCAGGATCAGTCTGACTCTGATGAGAGAAATGCAGAGAAGAAAGGTTCAGTACGGAGTCACTTCCCTGTGTATCGGCGGCGGCCAGGCTATGGCAATGCTGTTCGAGCTTATCGACTAAAAAATATTTAAGGAGGATTACAATGGCTATTCAGAAAATATTCATTATCGGATCCGGAACCATGGGCTCCGGATTGGCCCAGACGGCCATCGCCGCGGGTTACGACACAATCCTGAGATCCAGGAACGCCGGCCCGGACGTCGTGGAAAAAAATGTTGCAAAATTGACAAAAGCCTTTGCAAAGCAGGTGGAAAAAGGTAAAATTACTCAGGAGGAGATGAACGCGGCGCTGGCGAGGTTCTCGATGACTTCAGATCTGAGCGGAGCCAAGGATGCCGATCTGGTCATTGAAGCGGCGGCTGAAAATATCGAGGTCAAAAAAGATCTCTTCAAGCAGCTGGACGCCATATGCAAACCGGAAGCGATCCTGGCATCCAATACTTCCTCTCTTTCCATCACGGATATCGCAAGTGTGACCAAGAGGCCCGAGCAGGTCGTCGGAATGCATTTCTTCAATCCGGTCCCGGCCATGAAGCTTCTTGAGCTCGTTGTGGGTTATGTGACCTCGGATGCGACGTACCAGGCGGCGGCGGAAGTCGGGCAGAAGATGGGCAAGGTCGCCATCAAGTCTTCGGACAAAGCCGGATTCATCGTCAACAGGCTCGTCGATCCGTTCATCAACGAAGCGGTATTCCTGCTGGAAGAAGGCGTAGGCACGGCAGAGGACATCGACAACGGCTGCAAATACGGTTTGAACCATCCCATGGGCCCGCTGGAACTGGCTGACCTGATCGGACTTGACGTCATGGTTGCGATCATGGACGTTCTGTATGCCGAATACGGAGATCCCAAATACAGATGCGCTCCCCTCATGAGAAAGATGGTAAGAGCCGGACATTTAGGCAGAAAATCAGGGAAAGGATTCTACGATTATACAAAATAAACTCAGATTCGACAGGGAACCCAACGGTTCCCTTCGGCCGTTATTGTCGTATGATCCACCCGAATCAGGAAAAGTTGCGCAGGAAAAATTTCGCAGTGCAACGCAGCAATGCGGAATTTTAACAAGCAAGAAAGGATGATGATGGAGTTGGAGTACAATACTATTTTATTCGAAGTAAAGGAAAATATCGGCTATGTCACAGTAAACAGGCCGAATGCTCTGAACGCGTTAAATACGGAAGTTCTCAGCGAATTGGACCATGTCTTCCGCTATATCGATAAGGCGGAAGAAGTAAAAGCCGTCATAGTGACGGGCGCCGGACGGGCGTTTGTCGCCGGGGCGGATATTGCCCAGATGAGCGAGCTCACCACAAACCAAGGCAGAGATATGACGATTCAGGGACAGCGCGTGATGGAACTCATCGAGAATGTCGATAAGCCCGTTATTGCCGCGGTAAACGGCTTTGCGTTGGGCGGAGGCTGCGAGCTCTCCATGGCATGCGACGTCCGTATTGCTTCCGAGAAGGCCAAGTTCGGGCAGCCGGAGGTCAACCTGGGCATCATTCCCGGATTTGGGGGCACACAGAGGCTTCCCAGGCTGGTGGGAAAAGGCATGGCGAAATATCTCATCTACGGAGCCGAAATGATCGACGCGGCGGAAGCGTACCGGATCGGCCTTGTTCAAAAGATCGTGCCCCATGACGATTTGATTGCAGAAGCCGAAAGATATGCGAAACTGGTGATCGGCAAAGCGCCGATTGCGATCAAGATGGCGAAGACAGCCATCAATAACGGAATCAACCTGGATCTGAAGTCCGGAGTGGCCTTTGAAGCGGAATCCTATGTCAGCACATTCTGTTCGGAAGACAGAGTAGAGGGAATGAAAGCTTTCGTTGAGAAAAGGCAGGCAGATTTCAAGAATAAATAATTTTTCGTAGGCAGTCAGTAATTCTCATATTTGTGCGCGGAAAGTTTAACGCATTTCTCCTCCTCTATAGACAGGTCAAGGATATATTTCGGTTAGTATTCTTTCAAAGCCGTTAAACTTTCCGCGCCGCTACCAAAGAAAATATGGCTTTGTTGCTGCGATGGCGTCAATAGGCGTTGATACCGCAGTCAGACGGAAGTCATATTTTCATTTGACCGGCAGAATAAACCGGTTCAAATCGAATAAGCCGAAGGAGTCGATTTGAACGACAGATCAGACAGGAGTGTAATCAAGTAAATGGACGCCATATTTAAACGACGCAGCATCAGAAAATACAGGGAAGAGAAAATAAGCAAGGAAGACATCGCCTTACTGCTCAGAGCCGCCATGAGCGCGCCTTCGGCAGGAAACGGCCAGCCCTGGGAATTCATCGTGGTCAGAGACCGCGAATCTCTGCGGAAAATCACAGAGTTCCACCCCTATTCCCAAATGCTGCTCCATGCGGATGCGGCAATCATCGTGTGCGGAAATTTAAAGAGGAATAAATATCCCAGAAATTATTGGATCCTGGATTGTTCTGCGGCGACGGAGAATATTCTGATCCAGGCCACAGACATGGGAATCGGTTCAGTCTGGCTTGCGGTCTATCCGGAACCGGACCGCGTCGCAGGAGTCAAAGAGGTATTCTCCCTTCCGGAAGAGGTGATACCGCTGGCCATCGTCTCGCTGGGCTACCCCGGCGAAGAGAAAAAAGAAGCCGACAGGTTCAAGCCCGAACGCATACACTATGAGGAATGGTAACAAGCATATTATTTCGAAAATAACAACAGTTGATGATATAAAGTACGAATTTTATGAAAGAGTAGGAAGGAAAAGCTGACTGGCATGAACTATTTGGATTTGATCGAAAAGAATCAGGATGAAATGATCAGGACCCTGCAGGAATTGATCTCCATAAAAAGCGTGATCTCTGCCCGGGAAGGGGATGCGCCCTTCGGCGCCGGTATTCAGGAAGCCTTTGAATACATGCTGAAAAGGGGAACAGAAGAGGGTTTTCAGGCCGTGAACATCGACAATTACGGCGGGCATATCGAATTTGCAGGCCGTCCGTCCGGACCGAAGGCCGCAGCTTCCGAAGCGGACCGCGACATCATGGCCATCGCGGTGCATCTGGACGTGGTTCCGGAGGGAACCGGCTGGGGTTTTCCGCCTTATGGAGGAGAGCTGTCGGAGGGCAGGATTTACGGCCGCGGCTCCATAGACGATAAAGGTCCTGCCGTAGCCGCTTTTTACGCAATGAAAGCGTTAAAGGATTCCGGATTTGTTCCGGAGAAAAGAGTCAGGCTGATTTTGGGACTGGATGAAGAAACAAACTGGAAAGGCATGGAGTATTACCTGCAGAAAGCGGAGATGCCGTCCTTCGGGTTTACCCCCGACTGCAATTTCCCCGCGGTTTACGCGGAAAAGGGAGTCCTGACCTTCGACCTTGTAAAAAAGATCGGTAAAACGCACAGTAAGGCAAAGGGCGCCGTGATTGACAGCCTTGTAGGAGGAAACGCCCCAAACTCAGTTGCGGATATCGCCAAAATAGTCCTCATCGCGGATTCTTATCAGAAGACGATCGATAAACTGTGTGAATTTAAAAAAGAAACCGGTTATTCCATCGACGCAAGGCTCAACGGAATCTATCTTGAGATCACCGTCCACGGCGTCTCCTCCCACGGAGCACGGCCCGCCGAAGGACTGAATGCCATATCGATCCTGATGAAGTTCCTGTCTCATGTGGAACTTGCCAACGATGAAATCGGCTGCTTCGTTGATTTCTATAACACGTACATCGGATTTGAGCTTGACGGGACTTCCCTGGGATGCGGCTTCACCGACGAGCCGTCGGGAAAGCTGATCCTGAACGTCGGCATGATCAAACTGGACAAAGGAAAGCTGACCCTGACGGTCAATATCAGATATCCTGTAACCTTTGATGATGAAAAGGTCTACGGCGGCATGACGCCGGCCCTCAGAAAGTATGGGATCGAGCTCGTCGGGAGAAAGCACCAGAAGCCCATCTATCTGTCCAAAGAGGATAAAATGGTCGCCGCCCTCATCGATATTTACAGAAAGCATACCGGAGATACGGACAGCGAGCCGATGGTAACCGGGTGCACCACTTATGCGCGTGCCATCAGAAATTCCATAGCCTTCGGCGCGGTTTTCCCGGGCGAACCTGAGCTTGGCCACCAGAAAAATGAATATATCACCGTGAAAAACCTCATGCTGCTGGCTAAAATCTTTGCGGAAGCCATTTATGTGCTGGCCGGCCCGGAAGCATAAACGGCGTATGCCTTCGGAGCGTGCTCATGATTTATGATCGCGATTCTCTGTTATAAAAGCGGCCTGCCGCTTTTTTTCTTTTCGGTACAGAAAAGCATTGCATATTTAACAAACGTTTGCTATGATTGATTTAATAAGCGTTAGGGAGATGATTCTGATTAATATTACGATTAAAGACATCGCAAAAGAACTGGGCGTATCCTATTCTTCCATTTCCAGGGCACTGAACGGTAAAGATGGAGTCAGCAAGGCGACAAGGGATAAAATTATGAAAGCCGCCGAACGTATGGGCTACGAGCCGAACGACCTTGCGAGGGGCCTGGTCAATAAAGTTTCCAATACCATCGGAGTGATCGTGCCGGATATCAACAATCCTTTCTTCGGAGAGATCGTCGCCGGCATAACCGACGCTTCCAACGAAAACGAATACAACATATTCCTGTGCATTTCGGGATGGGATCCCAGGATTGAAAAGGAGTATTTCAACACGCTGCGGAAAAAGAGGGTTGACGGTATAATCATCAAATCAGTGGGTAAAAATGAAGACTATGACGATATCAAAATACCCTTGATGTTCATTGAACGCTACAGCAAATATAACGAAAACGATTCCGTTGAAGTTGACAATGAATTCGGCGGGTATCTGGCGGCAAAGCATCTCCTGGAATCCGGATACCGGAACATTGCGGTGATTCTGGGCAAGGAAGACTATTTCGCATCCCAGCGTCGCCTGAAGGGCGCAAAAAAAGCGCTGGAGGAATACGGGATGTTTCGTCAGGAACTGGTGGTCGAAGGCAGCTTCTCCATCGAGGGAGGACGGCAGGCGGCAAAGAAGCTCTTTGAAAGCGGTCACGACATCGACGCGGTTTTCGGATTGAACGACCTGATCGCTTTAGGCGTACTTCAATACTGTGACGAAAACAATATCAGCGTTCCCGATCAGGTCGGCGTCGTCGGATTCGATAATATTTCCTATGCGGAGCTGCCGCAGATCCGGCTTACGACGATCCACCAGCCCAAATACGAACTGGGCAAAATGCTGTTTGAAACACTGCTGGAAGAGATCAGAAACAAGAATTCTGCGAGGCCGACCAGAAAAATCATCCTGAATCCGGAACTGAAGATCCGAAAGACGACCAGACCGAAGGCAAACGGCGGACTCACGAAAGACAGAAAAATATCACTTTGAGGCCGAGGGGGATACTATGAAAACGCAAAAAATGACCATGGCTCAGGCATTGCTGAAGTTTCTTGACAATCAGTACGTACAGACTGACGGAGAGGAAATTAAATTTGTGCAGGGCGTTTTAGGCATATTCGGACACGGAATGGTGGTCGGCCTGGGAGAAGCGCTGGAATCCGGCGATCACGGCCTGCGGTTCATACAGGGGAAAAACGAACAGGGCATGGCCCATATCGCCATGGGATTTGCGAAGCAAAAGGACAGAAAGCAGATCATGGCGGTAACCAGCTCCATCGGACCAGGCGCATTGAATATGGTGACGGCCGCGGGAACCGCCACGGCAAACCGCATACCAGTGCTGTTTCTGCCCTCTGACGCGTATGCCTGCCGGCAGCCCGACCCGGTGCTCCAGCAGATTGAACAGACATATGATTACAATATTACTGCAAGCGACTCGTTTAAAGCGGTCAGCAAATACTGGGACCGCATCGCGCGGCCGGAACAGCTGATGACGGCCGCGATCAACGCCATGCGCGTCCTCACCGACCCTTCGGACACGGGGGCGGTAACCCTTTCGCTTCCTCAGGACGTTCAGGGAGAGGTCTACGACTACCCGGCGGAATTCTTCGAGAAGCGGGTCCATCACATACAGAGGCGGGATATCGATCCCGACATATTGAAAGAAGCGGCCGGCCTGATCGCATCCCGGAAAAAGCCGTTCATCATCTGCGGCGGCGGAGTGAAATACTCCGGCGCGGCGAAGGAGCTGGCGGAGTTTGCGGAAACCTTTAAAATCCCCTTCGGGGAAACTCAGGCCGGAAAAGGCACGGTCCTTTTCGAGCATCCGATGAACATGGGCGGAGCCGGACTTACGGGATCCGCCGCGGCAAACAAGCTCGCCCAGGAGGCCGATATTATCATCGGGATCGGCACAAAGCTCAACGACTTCTGCACCTGCTCAAAATGGCTGTATCAGAATGACGGCGCTACAATGCTGACCGTCAACCTCAACAGCTTTGACGCATATAAAATGAATTCCTTCCCGGTGCTTGCGGACGCAAAGCTGGCTTTGAAAGCACTGACCGGGGCGCTGAAGGAACAAGGCTATCACAGCGCCTGGGAGAATGAAATCGCGGAAGCAAGAAAGGAATGGGATGAAGAGGTGGACCGTCTCTATTCTCTGGAGTACGAAAACGGTCTGGCCCAGTCCCGCATCCTCGGTGAGCTGAATGAAAAGCTCATTGCGGATGACGGCATCATCGTGGCCTCGTCGGGCAGCCTGCCCAGCGACGTGCAGAGAGTCTGGAGATGCAGGTCCGAAGGCGTGTATCATGTGGAATACGGCTTCTCCTGCATGGGTTACGAGGTCGCCGCGGCCGTCGGCGTAAAGCTGGCGGAACCGGACAGGGAAGTCTATGCCCTTCTGGGAGACGGCAGCTTCAACATGCTCCACTCCGAATTTATCACCAGCCTGCAGGAACAGGTAAAGATCAACGTGATCCTTCTCGACAACCATGGCTTCCAGTGCATCCACAATCTCCAAAGAAGCCAGGGAATCCCGAGCTTCGGCAATGAGTACAGGAAAAGAGAGGCCGGTACGGGACGCCTGACGGGAGAATACCTGCCCATCGATTACGCAATGATCGCCAGGGGTTACGGCGGAAACGGATATACTGCAAATACCGTCGAAGAACTGGAAAAGGGTTTCCGTGAAATGGCGGAAAGCAAGGTCAGCGGTGTGCTTGATATCAAAACATTGCCTGGGACCATGACGGACGGATACCATTCCTGGTGGCGGGTGGGCACCGCGCAGGTGTCGGCCCATCCTTCCGTGGAAGCCGCGGCAAGAGAGGTCAGGGCGCACGTGGAGAAGGCCAGGCAGTATTAAGGAATTTTCCAACTATTAGAGACGAATTGACAAGGCAAAGGATGGTAAGAATATGGAAAATAAGAGGATCAGAATCGGAATCGCGCCGATTGGCTGGACCAACGACGACCTGCAGGATCTGGGAAGCGAGAATACCTTTGAGCAGTGTGTCAGCGAAATGGCCCTGGCCGGATTCACAGGAACCGAGGTGGGAAACAAATATCCCCGGGATACCGCCGTTCTGAAGAAGGCTTTGGCGCTCAGAGGGATCGGGATCTGCAACGCCTGGTTCAGCGCCTGTTTTACGACAAAACCGGAGGAGGAAGTTTTGAAGGAGTTTACGGCTCACCGGGATTTCCTTTTTGAAATGGGCGCCTTGGTGATCGGAGCCGCGGAAGTAGGGAACAGCATCCAGGGGCTGAATAAGCCAATCTTTGACGCAAAGCCGGTCTATACGGAAGAACAATGGGAAAAGGTCGTGCAGGGCTACAATCTTATGGCCGACCTCGCCGAGGAAAAGGGCATGAAGCTTTGCTGCCACCATCACATGGGCACGGGCGTCCAGACCATGGAAGAGATCGACCGCTTTATGGACAGCGTCAATAAAAACGTATACCTGCTTTACGATTCCGGCCATATCTATTATTCCGAAGGCAATTATGAATCCTGTCTTACTCTGCTGAAAACATATATTGATAGGATCGCCCATATCCATTTAAAGGACGTCAGGCCTGAGGTCATCGAGAAGGTAAGAAAAGAAAAGCTTAGCTTTCTGGACGGCGTTCGCGCCGGCGCCTTCACGGTCCCCGGAGACGGCGCCATCGACTTCACTCCGATCTTCAGGATCGTCAATGAAAGCGATTACGAGGGCTGGATGGTCGTGGAAGCCGAGCAGGATCCCGCAAAGGCAGACCCGCTGGAATATGCTGTAAAGGCCAGAAAATATATCGAAGAAAAATCCGGACAGTAAAAATGAAGGAGAATAGGAATGGATAAGAAAATAAAGGTCGGCATCATCGGCACCGGCAGAATCGGAAGAGTTCATACCATGAGCATTACAAACTACCTTCCGCAGGTTGAGATAAAAGGCGTTACGGATATTTACCCGGATCAGGCCAGGGAATGGGCGGAACAGACAGGAATCAGGACCGTTTACAAAGATTATAAGGAGATGATCGCAGATCCGGAAATCGACGCGGTGCTGATATGCTCCTCAACCGATACCCACGCGGAAATCGCGGTCGAGGCGGCCAAAGCGGGGAAACACATCTTTTGCGAAAAACCCGTCGACCTGTCTGTTGAAAAGGTCGAAGCCGTGATTGCCGCCGCAAAAAATGCGGGAGTAAAGCTGCAGATCGGCTTTAACAGAAGATTTGACCACAATTTCCGCAAAGTGAAAGAGCTGATCGATAACGGGACCCTCGGGGATCTGCAGATCCTCAAAATAACCTCCAGGGATCCTTCTCCGCCTCCCATCGAGTATGTGAAAGTGTCCGGCGGGATATTCATGGATATGACGATCCATGATTTCGATATGGCAAGATTCCTGACCGGCAGTGAAGCCGAGGAGGTTTACGTAGCTGCGGCGTGCATGGTGGACCCGGCCATCGGAGAAGCTGGCGACGTGGATACCGCCCTCATTACCATCCGCTTCAAAAACGGCGTCATCTGTGTCATCGACAATTCGAGAAAAGCCGCCTACGGTTATGACCAGAGAGTGGAAGCCTTCGGCTCCAAGGGTAAAGCCGAGACCGCAAACGATTGCCCTTCCACCACAATCTGGAGCACCGAGACCGGGGTTTACAGCGAAAAGCCGCTTTACTTCTTCCTGGAGCGCTATATGGACTCCTTCGCAGAGGAAATGAAGCAGTTTGTCAATACGCTGATCAACGGTACAGATACTCCGGTAACCGGATATGACGGCCTGCAGCCGATCAAGCTGGGCCTGGCGGCCAGAAAATCCGTCGCGGAGAGAAGGCCGGTCAGGTTAAGCGAAATAGAATAGCAATATTCTAAGATATTATGTATAATAGGGTTGCTGAGCGGGCACTCCTTACGGATCCGTTCGGCAGCCCTGAATTTTTATTTCCGGAAAAATAAACTGGAGAATTTCCAGAAAAATAAACCGGAGGATTTTCCGGATAGATGTAAACTGGAGGCTTAAATGGTTGGTATCAAAGAAGTAGCGAAAAAAGCCGGCGTGTCCATTTCAACCGTATCCAATGTGATCAATGAAAAAAAACCTGTCAGCCCCGGGCTGAAGGCCCGCGTCAATGAAGCCGTCGAAGAGCTGCAGTATGAGGTGAATCCCGTCGGAAGGGGCCTGAAAAGCAATAAAACCAATCAGATCGGCGTTATTGTGCCGTCCTTCAATCAGGTTTACTTCCCGACTGTCCTGCAAGGTATCCACGAGGCAGGGATCAAATACGGATATTCGGTATCAGTTTTCGAGACCAACGGAGATGTGGAGCGGGAAAAGCGGCACGTCAGATTTTTGCAGCATTCCTGGTCGGACGGGATCATCCTCGCCTCTTATGCCAACAGGGAAAACATTTCGGACCGCAGATACATCCGCTCGCTTGTGGAAATCGGAAACAGGAAAAAGGCGATACCGGTGGTATCCCTTGAAAATGTCCTGGATCCCGGGATCGACGCCGTGGTCATAGATAACAAAGACGCCGCGGCGACAGCGGTCAGCCATCTGATCGCGTTAGGGCATAAAACCGTCGCCCATATTGCGGCGCCTTTAAGGTTCCAGATCGGAAATCTCAGGATGGAGGGGTTTCGGGAGGCGATGCGTCAGGCGGGGCTTAACCCGGAGGAAGACCTGATTGCGGAAGGGGATTATTCTCCCATAAGCGGTTATCGCGCCATGAAAGAACTCTTACAAAGGGGAAAACCGTTTACCGCGGTATTTGCGGCAACCGACCAGATGGGGATCGGCGCTATCCGGGCTTTGCTGGACGAGGGCCGTCGGGTCCCGGAAGACATCGCTGTGATCGGAATCGACGACAATTTTCCTTCCACGCTGATCACACCGTCGCTGTCGAGCGTCAATATTCCGAAATACGACCTCGGATATCAGGCGATGCAGCTTCTCAACGACCGGATCAGGGATCCGGGCAGACCGAGGAGCGTCATCACTCTGAAAACCGAACTGGTCGTCAGAAAATCCACCAGCGTGGAAGGCAGCGGGACATGGAACCTGGCAGGCTGGTAAAGATATTTACAGGAAGGCTGGTATATCTGCAGGAAGCCGTTTACAGGATCTCGATACCCCTGCTCCGGCATTCGGATGCGATATTGTTTGCATTCGGGTCTTCAACGATAAGCGTATGGATATTCTCCAGGCGGGCAAAGGTGAACGGCAACGTTTTGCCGATTTTACTGGAATCAATCATCAATATGATTTTTTTTGCACGGTTTACCACCTTTTTTTTAAGCTCACATTCATACATATTGGAAACGGTAAAACCATGTTCAATGGAAAAACCGGAAGAAGACATAAAAGCGATATCGATATTAACGGTATCAAGAAAATCCAAGGCTCCGGGCCCTGACAGCGACAAGGTGTTTCTGTTCAGAAGTCCGCCAAGCACCATTACGGCAGGAGAAAGCTTTTTTACGAGTTCCAGGGCAATATTGGCGCTGCAGGTCATGATAGAGTAATTTTCATCAGGCAGCAGTTTTGCGAGACACATGACAGTGCTGCCGGCGTCAAAATAAATGGAACGTCCGGTCTCGACAAGAGGCAGCGCTTTTTCCGCTATCGTGAATTTCGCTTCGATATGTTCGGAAGCTCTTCTTGAGTAGGCGTCCTCCTCGCCGTTTAGTGCGCCGACTTTCTTTGCGCTGACCGCGCCGCCGATCGTCCTTATTAAATATCCTTCGTTTTCAAGACTGATCAGGTCGCGCCGGAGCGTCATTGATGAGACGTTTGGCGCAAGTTCGGTCAATTCCTGCAATCGGATTTCCCCTTTTTGCTCCAAAATATTTAATATTTGCTGCTGTCTGCCATTCATCAGAGACACTCCTTATTTGTATCGATTTTCGGGATTGCCGGACAAACAGCCAATGTTTATTCAGCAGCCCTTACAGCATCGGTTGACAAGGTAATTCACTTTGTCAACCGATGCTATTATAACATACTTGATTTTATTTTTTAAGATCTTTTATCCGGCGCAGGCCGCCGCTCTTTAAACACCGCGTTTGTTGTTCTCAATTTGCGCCAGCTCGGTCTGGTTTGTGGTGCAGGTATGATTCGGAAGGGGCATGATGCGGGAATGGAACGCGTCGATGATCCAGCTTGCCTGAGGGAAGAAATGGTGCTCCAGCTCATGGGCAGGGGTAATCCAGTTCTTCGCGCCCACGACGACAGGCGGCGCATCCAGATCGTCGAATGCGAGCTCTGTGATCGTCTGAGCGAATTCCTTAAGATGGGAACCTCTTTCGCATGCGTCCCCGGTGATGATGATCTTCCCCGTTTTCTTTACGGACGCAAGCACCTTTTCGTAATTGAACGGAACCAACGAGCGGGCATCTATGATCTCGGTTGAAATCCCGTACTTTTCCTGCAGGATATCCGCAGCCTCGACGGCCCGGTATAATGTGGCGCCGATGGATAACACGGTCAGATCGCTGCCTTCGCGCTTGATATCCGGTTCGCCGATTTTAACTTCGTAGTACCCCTCGGGAACCTGTGTCTGGAATTGCTCTCCGATGTCGTAAAGTCTCTGGCTTTCCAGGAAGATCACCGGGTCGGATCCGTTCAGGGCCGCGTTTAACAGGCCTTTCGCATCGTATGGGGTGGCAGGGAACACAACCTTCAATCCCGGAATATGCGTGCACAAGGCCGACCAGTCCTGGGAGTGCTGCGCTCCGTATTTTGAACCGACCGACACTCTGAGAACAAAAGGCATTTTCAAAACGTCTCCGCTCATGGACTGCCATTTTGACATCTGGTTGAATACCTCGTCGCCGGCGCGGCCGAGAAAGTCGATATACATCAGCTCCGACATGACTCTTCCGCCCGCCATGGCATATCCTACGGAGGTACCGACAATTGCGGCCTCGGAAATAGGCGTGTTGAAGAGCCTGTGATAGGGCAGGGATTCCGTGAGCCCGCCGTATACGCCGAAGGCGCCGCCCCAGTCTCTGTTGTCTTCCCCGTATGCGATCAGGGTTGGGTCCTGATAAAACTTGTCGATCGCCGCCTCAAAGATGGCGTCCCGGAACTGGTACATTTTGTTTTTGGAAACGGCTTTGCCGTTTTCATCATATGCGCTTCTGGACTTCGCGGCCAGCTTCTGCACTCTTGAATTATCGCTTTTGGAAGTCAGCACCTCAGGCTCTCTTGCCGGATCCAGGCTCGGAATTTCGAGATTGGTAAACATCATGTCCGCGATCGTATCCGGATTTTTGTCAAGGTCGATACGCGGGGAGACGCCCTCGTCTTTTCCAAGCCTGACGGCCCAAAGCATATCTGTTTTGACCTGGAGTTCAAGCTCTTTCAGTTCCTGCGCTGTGGCGACGCCGGCTTCTAAGAGCTGTTCGCCGAAGGTTTTGATGGAATCGGCTTCTTCCCACATCGCAATCTCTTCTTTTGACCGGTAGGAGGAAGAATCGGACGGGCTGTGGCCTGACGTCCGGTATGTCACGACGTCAAGAAGTACCGGTCCTCTCCGCTCTTCAATGATCTTTTTCTTACGCCGATATGCGTCGATTACGGCAAGCGGGTTGTACCCGTCGATTCTTTCCGCGTGCATCGCGTCCGGATTGATTCCTGCCGCGAGCCTGGCCACTTCCCGGAAGCCCATGGTCTCGCCGCCGGTCTGACCGCCCATACCGTAGCTGTTGTTCCAGATGTTGTAGATAATGGGAAGACCGCCCTTATGCGTGTCGTCCCAAAGGGTATTATACTGATCCATGGCGGCAAAGTTCATGGATTCATAAACAGGACCGCAGCCGAGGGAACCGTCCCCGATGTTGCAGACGACCATTCCCGGCTTTTGATTGACCCGCTTGTACAGTGCGGCGCCGGTGGAGATGGGGCCGCTTCCGCCGACGATGGCGTTGTTCGGATATACGCCAAAGGGGGTAAAGAATGCGTGCATGGAGCCGCCGAGTCCCTTGTTGAAGCCCGTCTCTCTGCCCCAGATCTCTGCAATCATTCCGTAAATCAGGAATTCTCTCGCCCTATCCTTGACTTTTTCATATTTTGTGTGCTTTTCTACTACCTTATATGTCTCTCCGTCGAAAAATGACTTCATGATGTCTAAAAGCTCTTCCTCGCTCAGCTTTTCGATGGCGGACATTCCTTTTGCCAGAATTTCACCGTGGCTTCGGTGGGAGCCGAATATGAAATCTTCATTATCAAGTACAAATGCCTGCCCGACGTAAGCTGCTTCCTGTCCGATTCCCAGATGGGCGGGACCCGGATAGGTGTACTCGACGCCTTCGTACTGCCCGGTGATCTTGAATTGATTGAGCATCGTCTCAAACTCGCGCACCACCCACATGTCGCGGTAGATATTCAGAAACTCTTCTTTGGTGAAGCTGTCCTTCTCATCCTTTACCGTCTTTTGATAGGTGTTCATAGGAATCTCATTGATTTTAACCGATCCCGGCGCTCTCATCACGTTCGGGTCTATCGTTAAACTTTTTGTCATTTTATCTCATCTCCTTTTATACTACAGCTGAAAGATCGCTTCTCTGATGATCTCGCCCACGGTGGGATGGGGGAATACGATCTTTTTGATCTCATCGACGGAGATCTCCTTCGCGATCAGCGCGTCCGCTCCCCAAATGATTTCCGAAGCATGATTTGCGATCATGTGGACGCCGATCAGCTTGTTCCATTTGTTATCCACGATGATTTTGCAGATCCCGTCGCCGCCTTCGTTTTCAGCCACATACCTGCCGGAATACCGCATGCTGATCGTCCTGACCGTATAATCCAGGCCTTTCTGTTTTGCCGTCTCTTCGGTTTCTCCAACCCCGGCTACTTCCGGGTTGGTATAGATCACGCCGGGAATTGCGTTATATTTCATCTTGTCCCGCTTGCCCAGCATGTTGTTTACCGCCACTTCCGCTTCCCGGTATGCGGTATGCGCCAGCATGGACCTTCCGTTGACGTCGCCCGCCGCATATACTTCCGGTTGATTGGTCATCATTCTTTCGTCGGTAACGACCGCGCCCCGTTCAAGAAGCAGACCGATGTTTTCAAGGCCGATTCCTTTCGTATTCGGAGTCCTTCCGATCGCTACGAGCGCTTTATCGCACTCCGCCTTTTGCAGGCTTCCGTTTTCTTCATAATGCACGGCCCCGCTTTCAATCTTTGTTACCTTGCAGCCCGTTTTGAAAACGACGCCCTTTTTCTCATAGCTTTTTCTCAGCAACGCGGCGATCTCTCCGTCGATGGGCCCGCCGATCTGATTCAGCATTTCAATGACGGTAACGGCGCTTCCCGCGGAGCGATAATAGCTTGCCATTTCCAGTCCGATGACTCCGCCGCCGATGACGATCAGTCTTTCAGGAACCTCCTTAAGATCCAGGATCTCGCGGTTTGTAAGCACAAACCCGTTCTCAAACTGCTCTTTCAATCCCTCGATAGGGGGCATAGCCGCTTCGGCGCCGGTCGCGATCAATAATCTCCGGCCTTCGTAGACGGCGCCTCCGGCTTCCACGGAATATCCTCCGGATACTTTTCCTTTGACGCGGCCTTCTTCTCTGATCCATTCGACGCCCAGTCCTTTCAGCGTTGCGGAAACACCGCCGGTCAAGGTCTTCACCACTTTATCTTTTCTGGCGATGACGGCGGCGTGATCGATTTTCACTTCGCCGCAGACAATCCCATATTTTTTCCCATGTTCCACGCCGTCTTTCAACTTTGCCGAATAAAGCAGTGCCTTTGACGGAACGCATCCTTCGTTGAGGCAGACGCCGCCCACGTTTCTTTTCTCGATCAGCGCCACCTTAAACCCTGCATGAGCGGCTCTTTCCGAGGCGAGATACCCGGCCGGGCCTCCGCCCAGCACAATCAAGTCAAACATCCTGTACTTCCTCCTATTTCGCAAGCAGCGCCGTAAAGTTCTCCAGGTTCCTGCATAATTCCTGCATAAATCTGGACGCCGGCGCTCCGTCGACAGCCCTGTGGTCGTAGGTCAGGGAGAGTCCCATCGCCTGATACGGAACCATCTGTCCGTCGACCAGTCTGATCTTCACCTGAATGTTGTTTACGCCGATGATTCCGGTTTGAGGCGGATTAATGACCGGCGTGAAGTGCTCTACGTCAAAAGATCCGAGATTTGATATGGTAAAGCTCCCGCTTTGCAGATAGTCGGGAGAAATGGTTCCTGACTGGGCCTGCTTTGCAAGGGCTTTTGCTTCCGCGGCGATCTCGTTTAAGGACATCTTGTTCGCTCCGAAGATCGTCGGAACAAGAAGCCCTCTCGGGGTATCCACTGCCATTCCAAGATTTACGTCTTCGAAATATCGCATCTTTCCGTCAAGGAAGTGGGTGTTCAGGTCCCTGTGGCGCGTCAGCACCCTCGATACGGCAAACAGGATCATATCGTTGTATGTGATGTTTTCCAGACCGAACGCTTCTCCGTTTTCCTTCAGCTGTTTGCGATACCCGATGATATTTGCGGCGTCAAAGGAGAAGGAGTGCGTAAGCTGCGCCATGCTGGAAATCGAGTGATACATCGCTTTTGCGATGGATTTTCTGATATGGGTAAGGGGAACATCTTCATAGGATCCGCCTGAGATATCCCTTGCTCCGCCCGAGATGCCTCTGAAACCGGGAAGATTTGCCGGCTTATGCTGTTCATCGGTTGATTTTGGATGCTGAGCCGGTTCTTCAGTTTCCGCGGCATATCCTCTTTTTGAGAGTTCGATGACGTCCCGTTCAATGATCCTTCCATTGGGACCGGTAGGGACGGCTTTCGAAAAATCAAGCATCTGATTCTGTGCGATTGCTTTTGCTCTCGGGGAAATTTTGATTTCACCAGGCACTGCAGTTTCTGTTTGCAATGCCGCGGCATTGGCTGTATTTTCCGCTGCCGGAGCGGAGCTCCCTGCCACCGGGACAGGGCTTCCTGCGGTCGGCTTTTCGGCGGCGGCATCTGATTTTGTCTCTGCCTCTGCTTCTGCCTGAGGCGATCCTGCGTTCTGCATCAGAGCGGAAATATCTTCCCCTGCGTTGCCGATGATTGCAACCGTATCCAGACAGGGAACATCATCGCCTTCCGCAGCCAATATTTTTAAAAGGATACCCGAAACGCTGGAAACCTCTTCGAAGGCTGCTTTGTCCGTTTCATAGGAAAAAAGAGTGTCGCCTGCTTCGACATGATCTCCTTCTTTCTTCATCCATTTTATAATGATGCAGCTTTCAACGGATTGACCCAGCCGTGGCATAATA
>DATMXY010000397.1:0-2129 GCA_035561275.1 Anaerovoracaceae bacterium
CGCCGTTACTAAGGATAAGCCCTTCTTTTTTTCTGTCTTCCGGAACAAGGCCGATCCCCATCCGCATTGCATCCAGGGGAGATCTGATTTTTACTTCGACGCCTTCAAGAAATATCCGGCCTTGCTTAATGGGGTCAATTCCGAATATCACTCTTACCGTTTCTGTTCTCCCGGCTCCAACCAGGCCTGTCAATCCCAATATTTCGCCTTTATAAAGATCAAAGCTCAGTTTGTGATTCGAATACTGTGTTACGATATCTTTAACTTCCAGAACCTTTTGATCCTGAACATGATTTTCTTTGGTATAATACTGTTCCACGACACGTCCGACCATCATTGAAATCAGTTCGTCCTGATTGGTTTCATCCGTGGCCTTCGTCCCCACATTTTTACCGTCTCTCATTACGGTGACTCTGTCCGTGATCCTGAAGATCTCTTCCATCCTGTGAGATATGTATATAATGGAAATTCCATTCTTCTTTAATTTTCCAATAAGCTCGAAGAGCTTTTCAACTTCTTTGCTTGTCAGGGAAGAAGTCGGTTCGTCCATGATAATGATTTCGGCGTTAAAGGATACGGCCCGCGCGATTTCCACCATCTGCTGCTGGGCAATGCTGAGCGATGAAATGCTCTGAGTCGGATCGATATCAAGATCAAGAGACTTTAGGATATCCTTTGTTTTGGACACCATCTCTTTTATTTTCAGCCGCCGCGTCTTTCTGTCGATCTGTTCAATGCCAAGAAAAAAGTTCTCGGCGATGGTCATATACGGAACCAGACAAAGCTCCTGATAGATTGTGCCTATGCCGAGGTTCTTTGAATCGTTCGGCGAATTGATATCGCATTTTCTTCCATTGATCATGATTTCACCCTGATCGTATTTATACACGCCGGAAAGGATTTTCATCAATGTAGATTTACCCGCTCCGTTCTCACCCAGTAATGCGAGAACCTCGCCCTTTTTCAATTCAAGCGTTACATCCTGAAGAGCGTAAACGCCGGGAAATTGCTTATGGATATTTTTCATTTCCAATACATATTCTCTCACAGTTATCCACCCTTTTACCCTTCGTTGTACAAATGTCTGCCTTTTCGTTATCAGCAAGGACCGGGTGAAGTAGAAGGAGAAACTCCTTCTACTACCCTGTCGTGGAGGAGAAAAATCAGAATCCCTTGAAGTCTCCAACCGTATCTTTAGTAACATAAACAACAGGAACTTTGATTTCTTTTTCAATGGTCTCGCCCTTCATGGCTTTGAGCATAGACTCTGCGCCAAGAACACCGATCTGGTAGGGCTGCTGGCAGGCCACGCCGGCTACTTCGCCGTCTTTTACCCTCTGTACGAAATCGGCGGAACCGTCTACTGTGTAGTAAAGGATACCGTCATCCGCTCTTCCTGCCGCTTCCACTGCCGGGATGGCGCCCAAAATACCGTTTTCATTGCACGCATAGATCGCATCGACTTCGGGCTGGCCCTGAATGATGTTGCCCATGATCTGCAATGCCTTATCCTGAGCGCCGGCATAGTCCTGCTGAGATACGATTTCAATGTCCGGGGCTTCCGCTTTGAGCGTTTCAACGAAGCCGTCCGCTCTTAACAAAGAAGAATTGGCCTGCGGGGAATCCAGCACGATGATCTTGCCTTTTCCGCCCAGATCGGCGATCAGCTGTTTTGCATTCTGAACGCCGGCGTCATAGTTGTCCGTTGCGCAATTGGCCGCCACCAGATCCACATCGTTTGCCGGCGAGTCGAGACAAATTACGGGAATTCCCGCTTTCTTAGCCGCTTCAAGGGCCGGTTTGATACCTGCCGAATCGAAGGGTTCAATAAAAATAGCGTCGCATTCCTGAGAAATGAAGTCCTCAACGTCGGCAATCTGAGCCTGAACATCAAACTCGCCGCTCTTGTCGATGACGGTATACCCAAGCGGCTCCATAACCGATTTAATACCTTCCGTGATCGTATCAAAGAAGGGGTGAGAGAACATCACCGAGACGCCGATCTTCATGCTGCCGGTTGTCTCTGCCGGTTGATCTGTTGCCGGGGAATCGGATTCAGGAGCGGCGGCCTGACCGCATCCGGCAAAAGATGCCAAAATCATCGCGACTACTAAAACCAGACTAAATAC
>DATMXY010000398.1:0-5520 GCA_035561275.1 Anaerovoracaceae bacterium
TAGGCATTTTAGACATAATCAACCTGATATAAAGACAAAATAAAAAAATCGGCAAAATCATGTCGATTTTACCGGAATAAGTACTATACAACTATGTTGTTGTAATATATTTCTTTAGTTTGGCGCAAGGAAACAAAACAACTTTACGATGCCCCGTTATTCTGTGCCCCATGGCATTACGGACGGGGCTTCCTCTTTATTCTGCAGTATATTCAATAATTTTTGGGCGGCAAGCTGCCCCAGCTGCTCTTTCGGATTCTCCAGTGAAAGGAATTTCACTGAGGAAAGCTGCGCCAGGGTGCTGTTGTCAAAGCTTACAAGCTCGATTTCACCCGGAACATCCACTCCGTTATTCTGTAATACGTTCAGTACTTTCAGCGCCACCTCGTCGTTATAGCATACCACGGCGGTGCAGTCTTTCAGCGTCTGCATCGTTAAGGCGTCCAGCAGTTCGTCGCGGCTTTCCGTAGTAAACCAAAGCACATGATCATCACTGATCGGAATATCTTCCGACCGCAGTGCGTCGGCATACCCGGCATAGCGCCGGTGGCCCTGGATGTCATCGCTTTTGAAGATGCCGGCAATGCGCCGGTGGCCTTTCTTCAGCAGTTCTCCGCAGATTTTTTCTCCGCCGGCGCGGTCGTCCGCGACAACATAGATGGGGTTTTTTAGCTCCGGATAATACCCGTTGATAAACACGACGGGAATCCCTGTCTCATGAAAGCGAATGTAGAGATCGAGATTGGGATTGGGCAGGGCTGTTTTGGTACCTTCCACGATCAGCCCGTCGATGGGCTTTTGCAGAAAATCCGTTAACAGTCTGCGTTCATTGTCCACACGGTTATGGGTCGCACACAGCATAGGAGTATAGCCGTTTTTCGACAATACATCTTCAATGCCATGCAGGATCGCGGGGAAGATATACTCCCTGATATAGGTTGTGATTACAGCAATATTATGGGTAGCCGGCTTGATCGGCTCCGTGCTTTGCACATAGGTGCCGCTGCCCCGGATACGGCTTGTGAGCCCTTCATTTTCCAACAGGCTCATGGCCTGACGAACGGTCTGGCGACTGAACCCGGTGGTATATGCCAGCTCGTTTTCGCTTGGCAGCTTCTGCCCCTCCGTATACACTCCTGTTTGAATGTCGCTCCGCAGCTTGTTTGCAAGCTCTGTATACTTATGTTCACTCATTTGCAGACTTCCTTATCCTAGTTTCACCCAATTGTACCATACAACTTTGACAATGTAAATCATTTTTGAAATTATTCGATTCACACCAGTAAGCGAAAAAGATAAGCTACCCCCTTGGAGCGTACATGATGATGGCAACCCCAACCAGGGCAATGAATCCGCCGATCTCACAGATGCCTGCCAGAAAAAAATAAAATAACGATTTTGCTATCTCCATCTGTTTGTCGATCATTGGTACATCTCCTGTGTTTGGGGACCGATATAAGTCAGGACGTTATCCTTTACCGAATAAACCTCGAACCGGTCTTTGCCGTCCGAATCTTTAAAACCTGCTGAAATGCATTTGCTGTACTCGTATTTGACGTTTGCCGCATTTCCCATATAGCCGGCAGAGATCGCGCCAAGGGTTTCTCGCAGGTCAAGGTGCAGAATCGTATCCGTAGCCGGATCGTAGTCGTAAATATCCATGGCCTGCCAATTATCTATACTGTAATAGGCGATGATTTCCGTGATCCCGTCGGCGTCCAGATCGATTTCTTCCGTGGCACAGTTTTCCACCTTCAGCAGCACCTGCTCATTGCCGGATGCGTCGTCGTAAAAATAGACAATGTTTCCGCTGTGGCCGACCATATTATCCTCCTTGAAGACGTCCTTTCTTCCGAAGATGTCTTCATAATTGCGCCATTCCAGGATATCCTGCACCTTTGTGGTGATTTTCACAACCTTTTTATCCTGCATATAGAATACCAGGCACTCAACTCCCCTGTCGCGGTCCTCCATGGGCGTATAATAGATCCTGTTATGTTTGGGTTCACCCGAAGCAGGGTCATAGTATGCCGTTTCATAATATAATTTATCGTAAACCGCTTTCAAATCGCCAAGGCTGTCCCCTACTTTTATCCCATCCATTTCGTCATAAATCGGCGGCTCTGCGTAAAAGCAAGAGATATATAAGACATATTTCGTCTCACTGTCAAAGTAAACCTTCAGGTACCGGTAACTGCCGGCGTAAAATACCGCTGCGTAGAACTCTTTTTCATCTTCCCCTGCCAGCTCGCTTCCTTCATAATACGGTTTCCCCAACGCTTCAACCGCGTCGTCGTAGGTGTCTTCGCCTCCGATTCCCTTCAAAACAGGCACAGGATATTTGGTTTCCATATTATAAAGAGTACGAACCGCTATAACATAACCATCGGCAGATATGCTCACCTCGGTACCGTTATTCAAAACGTAATAATACGCCGCTTCGTGAACTCCGGCGCTTTCTCCGTCAAGAAATTCGGCCACCATGCCGTCATTCAGATCAGCCAGGAAAGATTGATACTCCAGCCCCATCAGATCGAAGGCGTCTTCTCCATAATCGACCCGGGCGGCGCTCGCAGTATTATCGGGATCCTGCTCCGGCTCAGAAGGTTCCTCCGCATCGGAGGGGTTCCCTCCGCACCCAAAGAAACTTAATGTCAAAACTGCCGACAGCAGCAATATCAGAATTTCCTTTGTGCCAAACCCCCCCATCGTAAATCCCCCCTGTTTAAACGATCAGCAGTAAGCGAAAAAGACAAGCAATCAGATTTCGTCAAATGCAATAGGCTTAGTACCCTCCATATGTATCGTATACCCTCTGCCCGGCTCGGGCACCCATTGAAATAAATTCCCCTTGCCTTCGGGAAAGCAGGAATTCATGATCTGGGAGATCACGCCGCCATGGCAAATCACGATGCTTTTTCCGGCACGGTTTCCTTCGTTCCTGTATTCGTCCAGCAATTTGGAGAATCCGGCGGCAACCCTTGTCTGGAAATTTTTCCGGCTTTCTCCTTTCGGGCAGGGCGTCAAACCCTCCTTATCGCCGATCCAGGCCTGGTAATCCTCATTTTCAATCAATTGCTCATGGGTTTTCATTTCAAATTCGCCGAAATCGTATTCCCGCAGTTCAGGCATCTCCTGGTGCTCCCTGCAGCCATAGATCAGGAAAAAGGTTTGTTCCGTCCGCAGAAGGCCTGTTGTGTACAGTTTCGACCCGTCCGCAGAAGGATAAGCGCCGGCGAGGGTAAGATCAACGATCCGGTCCACCCCTTCGTTATTCAGCGGCAGGTCTGTGCTGCCGTAATAAACTCTGGCCTTTACTGCATCCGTTATGCCGTGCCGTATCAGATGAATTTTTCCCATTACTTTATCTTTTGGGGAAGCCCGCAAAACATTCTGGTCACTTCCTCCGCTTCCTTTCCTAAGTACATCAGTGTCCTTCCGACCATTTCCCTCCAGGCTCTCAGCTCCGGCTCAATAGGAACTACGCCTGATGAAATGTCCGTGCAGATAAAAACCGTATCCCGCCACTTTCCGCGGTTTGCGTCCAGATAATCGACCGCTTCTTTGCCCCTGCGGACACAGAACAGCACAAATTCTTCCAGACGGTAAACGGCTTTCTTGTTAAAGTCTATGCCTGTCTCCCGAGGACATTCCTTAAATTCTTCGCAAGGCGACCCGGGATGTTCCCCTTCTCGTTCTCGGTCTCCTGCTCCTTCTCCTGCGCCGCAGACGAAAATATCCAGATCCGCAAGCCCGTAGCGCTCCTTCGCATAATCCAGCTTTCCCTGGTATGCGCCGCCGAAAATCAAATGCATTTGCCTTACTCCTCCTTCCCGGCTATGCCAGCAATGCCAGCATGACAAGGGCTGCGCCCTCTCCAACGGTCAAAGCGTATCCCGCCAGGTCTCCCGACACTCCCGCAAGCTGCCTTACCGCGCCGAACATCGCAGCGAGATAAGCGGCAAGGGCGCCGGCCAGCACCAGCGGTACGGACCAAGAGTGCCAGAATGCGGTCAGAATCGCCGCCAGCCCCATCAGGCTGATGGCAGCGAGCTCCGCCGCCGGTTTTTTGGTACCCTCTTCTGTCTGATACTGGCTGTGCGCAAGGGGTTTTCCCGCAAGTACGGCGATGGCCGAGCAGCATCTTGTGACTACCGGAACAAGGATCAGCGCAGGCATGGGATCGTCCGTCGCAATATCCAGAGCCTGCTTCAAATGAAGCTGCTCCACAGCGGCAGACATCGATCCGAAGCAAACGATAAACAGAACCGCAGCGGAAATCACCGCGAACGCCCCCGTATGCGGGTCCTTCAGGATCCGCAGCTTATCTTCCAGCGGCCTCCGGGAGAGAAGCGCATCCGAAGTATCCATAAAGCCGTCAAGATGGATAAAGCCTGTGATCAGATACGGATAGAGCATCAGCACGGCGGTCTGCAGTTGCAGCGGAATATCGATCCTGCCCGCAGTCAGCAGATCGATCCTGCCCAAGAGCAAATAGAGCCCGTACCAGATCAAACCGATGAGCAGCCCCACCGGCGGTAAAAATACCAGCATCAGGCGGCGGGCTTTTTCATCCCACGGCCGATAGGGGCAGGGAATGGATGAGAACATTCCCAGCGACATAAAAAACGCATGGATATATTTCAAATCTGAGATTCTCCTTTACTAGCCCGCCCAATTTGCGCAGCAAATTGACGGCGGACTTATGCACCGAAATCACAACGTCCCTTTCAGGGCCTCCGACTCGCTACGCTCCCTGCTGTCCGTTTTGCCAATGCAGCTAAAGCTGCGGCAAAAAGGCAAATCTTCGATTTGTAGATTTCGACTGCCTGCCATCCGGATTTCTCCCTCTATTTTCCGGATATCTCCTTTTATCATCAGGACATTTCCGTAGGTCACTTCAATGACCGCGTCGCATTTCTTTGCCAGCGTACGGTCGATCCATGCAAGCCCCTTCCGGTAAAGCTCCGTCAGTTCTTCATATTTCATTGCATCGGAAAAGATATAGTCGGACACAAATACGATATCGCAGCTCTTATCCGCAAGCTGCGCCAGCTCTTCGGCAACCCGCAGATACGCCGTCCTGTCCACCGTACCGTCCCTCCGGAACATCTCATTGGAAAGAAGCGCGGTAACACTGTCCAGGAGAAAGCTGCCGGAAAAATCCGCATCGAGTGCGCCTATGCCGCTGCCCCGTTCCAGGGTCGTAAACCCCCAGCCTTCCCGTTCCTGCCGGTGACGCAGGATCCTGGCCTGATCCTCCCCGTCCGCCGGCTCCATGGTGGCGACATAATACAGAGGGACGGCGTCCCCCGCCTGCCGTTTGGCAAGCTGCTGGGCATAATATGATTTTCCGTTTTTACAGCCTCCGCTGATCAGGATATTCACGGTTCCTCCTTGCAACGCATCCGCGTCCGGCCAGGTTTCCCTGCCGTCAGACACATATGCTCTATTCGTACTTTGTCCAATTCGTTCTGTGTTTATTTTATCATTGAACATGATTTTTTTCCAGCTATAAAG
>DATMXY010000399.1:0-5886 GCA_035561275.1 Anaerovoracaceae bacterium
GTAAATATGTGGTATAATTTAGGATAAGGCGCGATTTGAACGAAACGCACAGATGTTAAGAGGAAAGCTTTCTATGGCGGATGCGAAGAAAAGACGGGGAAGGCCCCCCGGATCGAAAAACAAAACGAAAACTATCCCGGACCCGGTAAGGACAACGGCGGGGACCAGATTGAAGGATGAAATCTGGTCCATCGTGATCATGGCTTTGGGCGCCTTTCTTGTGGTGTCCCTGCAGACGGAAGCGGCGGGACAGCTTGGTTCTTTGATCTCCAAACTTTTATTAGGCTGCTTTGGGGCGATTGCCTACGTGCTGCCTTATTACCTGATCCTGTACGGGATTTTGCTGTTTGCAAAGCGTACAGCCCACATCAGCGGCCGTTCCGTAGTTTTTCTGTTCCTCATTTTTCTCATGGTGACCCTGATCAATTCAGCAAGATACCTGGGAGCGGATCCGCAATACAGCTTTTCCATCCAGTTTATAAAAGAGATGTTCCGCCTGGGGACGGAGCAGCAGTCCGGCGGGCTTTTCGGCATGGCTGTGGGATATCTGCTTGTGAAAGTCATAGGAATGACCGGGCTGTACATACTATCCATCGTGGCGATCCTCATTTCCCTCCTTCTGGTGATCAACACACCGGTGTCCCAGTTCTTTGACAATATGATAGCCAAACGGCAGGAGAAAAAGCTGGCGCGCCAGGCGGAGGCGGAAGCCATGGCAGCGGCCGCCGGTGCGGCGGGCGTTCAGGCGGCAGCGGAGCCGGCGGCCAGAGAAGTGACGAAAAGCGTTCCGGAACCCGGGAAACTCATAACCGGCCACGACAAAGTACATCCATTTGAAAATAAAGAATATAAACGCAATACCATAGAACTTCCGGTCATTGAGCCGATTTCCGAGAATACCGGGCTTATGACGGAAAATCAGATAAAAATACTGGATTACATGAATGACAACGCCCTGTTCGAAAAGTCAGGACAGGGCGGCGCACGAACCGGAACCGGCCTGGAAGCGCCGGCGGCGGCGGAACCGGGAATGGGTCTTGACGGGGAGCAGGGCGTTCCTGAATCGATCCAAACCAAAACCGCCGACAGTTCTTTTGAAAAGACCGTTTCCGGAAAACCGGCCGCGACCGCCGTCAAAACGGAAAAGCTTCATATCAAAGCGGAAGGCGTTTCACAAAAGCCGTTCCATTTACCGCCTGCCGACCTGCTCGCAAAGGGACCGACGTCCGATCCCCTCGGAAGCAGCGAAAGCCTGAAGGCCAAGGCGGCGAAGCTCGAGCAGACGCTACTGGATTTCAATGTAAACGCCAAGGTCATCCAGGTCACAAAGGGGCCCGCCGTAACCAGATACGAAATACAGCCGAACACAGGGGTGAAGGTAAGCAGTATCGTACGGCTTGCGGACGATATCGCTCTGAATCTCGAAGCAAAGAGCATCCGCATCGAAGCGCCGATCCCCGGAAAAGCCGCCGTAGGCATTGAAGTGGAAAATGAAAGGGTCAACCTCGTCGCTTTGCGGGAAGTCATTGAATCCGGCGAGTTTAAAACGGCAAAATCCAAAATCACCTTTGCCGTGGGAAAGGACATCGCGGGAAAGTCCATCGTGGCAGACCTGAAGAGCATGCCTCACATGCTCATCGCGGGCTCTACCGGTTCGGGCAAGAGCGTGTGCATCAACAGCATCATCGTCAGCATGCTGTACCGGGCCAAGCCCCATGAAGTCAAGTTTGTGCTCATCGACCCGAAGGTTGTAGAGCTTGGAAATTACAATGGCATTCCGCATTTGCTGATCCCTGTGGTCACGGACCCAAGCAAAGCCGCGGCCGCGTTGAACTGGGCCGTGGCAGAGATGACCGACCGATACAAGAAGTTCGCGGAAGAAGGTGTCCGAGACCTGGAATCTTTCAACAACAGCATAAAGAAAAAGGGCGAAGAGGAACGCTTCCTGCCCCAGATCGTCATCGTGATCGACGAGCTTGCCGATCTGATGATGGCGGCGCCCGCCCAGGTGGAGGAGTCCATCTGCAGGCTGGCCCAGATGGCCAGGGCGGCGGGAATGCACCTGATCGTCGCGACCCAGAGACCTTCCGTAGATATCATAACCGGCGTCATAAAAGCCAACATTCCTTCCAGAATCGCGTTTGCCGTTTCGTCCCAGTTCGATTCCAGGACCATCCTGGATATGGGGGGAGCGGAAAAGCTGGTCGGGAAAGGGGATATGCTGTTCAATCCCATGGGCATCGCCAAGCCCATCCGGGTACAGGGAACCTTTATTTCCGATTCGGAAGTACATAACGTCATCGAATTTGTGAAGAATCAATCGCCGGAAGCGGAATATGCCCATGACGTCATCCACAGCATTGAAAAAGTCCAGACCTCTTCCAATGAGGACGATGCCGACGAGCTGCTTTCAGACGCCATCGAGACCGTTGTAAGGGCGGAACAGGCGTCCGTGTCCATGCTCCAGAGAAGATTCCGTATCGGATATAACCGGGCTGCGCGGCTGATCGACATGATGGAAGCCAGGGGGATCATCGGCCCGGCGGACGGCAGCAGGCCGAGACGGGTACTCATGACGGAAGATGAATTTTTGGGACTTTCAGCGGAGGCCGAGGACCTATAAAGAGGTATGAATGAATATATATATTGAAACCCTGGGCTGCGCGAAAAATGCCAGCGATTCGGATACCGCCGCCGGCATCCTGGAGGAGGCCGGCCATAAAATAGTCAATGATCCCGAAGAAGCCGACGGAATTATCGTAAATACCTGCGGCTTCATTGATGATGCGAAGAGGGAGTCCATCAGCCGTATCTTCGATATGACGGAGTACAGGAAAGACGGGAAGCTCCTTATCGTTTCAGGCTGCCTTTCCCAGCGCTACGGGGAAGAGCTGTATAAGGAAATGCCGGAAGTGGATATTTTTCTCGGCGTAAACGATTATCCGTCCCTGCCTGAGATCCTGAAAAACCATATCACAGGCAACCGGGAGAAGTATTTCAGCGTTTACGAAAAAGGTTTTTTTGAAAGTGCCCGTAGGAAACAGGGAACGCCCGTTTACAGCGCCACCGTTAAAATTGCGGAAGGCTGCAGCAACGTATGCGCCTATTGCGTGATCCCGTCCATCAGAGGCCCTTACCGCAGCAAAAGGATGGAGGATATTCTAGCGGAAGCGGGCAAGCTTGCGGCAGAAGGCTGCAAAGAACTCATCCTCATCGCCCAGGACGTCGCCGCCTACGGTCTGGATCTGTATGGAACGCTGAAACTGCCCGCATTGCTGCAGGAATTGTGCGGGATAGACGGTTTGCGGTGGATCAGGCTCATGTACTGCTATGAGGACCGCATCACCGACGATCTCATCGGGGTGATGGCGCGGGAGGAAAAGATATGCCATTATATTGACATTCCGATCCAGCATGCCAGCGATAATATCCTGAAAGCCATGAATCGCCGGTCCACGAAGACGTCCATATTGGATACCATATCCCGGCTGAGATCGGCCATTCCCGACATCCACATCAGAACGACCCTGATCACCGGATTTCCGGGGGAGGGCAAAGCGGAATTTGAAGAATTGGTAGAATTCATTGAAAGCCAGAAATTTGAACGGTTAGGCGTTTTCGCATATTCCAGGGAAGAAGGGACTCCCGCCGCAAAGATGAAAAACCAGGTGCGGGAAGATACCAAAAATAGGAGAAAAGATATCCTGATGACCAGGCAGCTTGAGATCTCGCTGGCGTCTAACAGGCAGAAAATAGGAAAGCGATTGGAAGTGCTGGTGGAAGGGCGCGATGAAGACGGCAGTTATATCGGAAGGACCAGATACGACGCTCCGGAAATCGACAATTCCGTCCTGTTTACAGCTGAATCGGACGCCCCGTACGCGCCCGGAGATATCGTATTTGTCAGAATAACAGATGCATTTGATTACGACTTAGTCGGAAGAACGGAGGAAGTGGAATGAACCTGCCCAATAAGCTGACCATGCTCAGAATAATATTGATTCCGGTGTTTATAATAGTCCTTATGATCGGCTATTATTACATCTCGGCAGTCATTTTCGTCCTGGCTGCCCTGACGGATGCCCTGGACGGGCATATCGCGAGAAAGTACAATCTGATCACAAATTTCGGAAAGATCATGGACCCCCTGGCCGACAAGCTGCTGGTGGTTTCCGCCTTGGTCTGCCTGGTGGAGCTCGGGGACGTGGCCGGATGGATGGTCATCGTGATCCTTGCGCGGGAGTTTACCATAACGGGATTACGTTCGGTCGCCGCCGCGCAGGGGAACGTCATCGCCGCAGGCTGGTCGGGAAAGGTAAAGACCGCCTCACAGATGGTCGCAATAACCGCCCTGCTGCTGCAGAACTGGCCGTTCTCCCTGATCGGGTTTCCGTTTGCGGAAATCATGCTTTGGGTGGCCGTCGTCATGACCATTGTATCCGGCGTGGAATATATCATCAAGAATAAAAGCGTCTTTTCCATGTAGAGGGAACATGTCATATCCTATCAATATCATTACAGAAAGAGTAGCAGAATTATGAGATCAGTCATCTTAAGCGTCGGAACAGAACTGCTGTTCGGACAGATCACCAACACAAATTCCGTATTTTTATCACAACAACTGAACGATCTGGGCGTTGACGTCATGTACCATTATACTGTCGGCGACAATCCCGGAAGACTGAAAGAAATGATCCGGCAGGCCTTCGCCGATTGTGACCTGATCATCACCACAGGAGGCCTCGGGCCGACCCAGGACGATCTGACGAAAGAAATCGCAGCGGAGGCGCTTCATGACGAACTGGTGCTTCATGACGACCTGCTGAACGGCCTGGAAGCCTATTTTAAAAAAATAAACCGGGTTATGACGGATAATAATAAGAAGCAGGCATATTTACCTTCGAGGGCCGTCGTATTCGATAACGACGCAGGCACCGCGCCGGGCTTCGCGCTGGAGGAGAACGGAAAGACCATCATCTGCCTTCCGGGTCCGCCGCGTGAGATGACCCGGATGTTTGAGCGGAAAGTAAAACCCTGGCTGGAGGAAAAATCGGAAAGCGTCATATATTACAAAATGCTCCGGACATTCGGCATCGGGGAGTCGATGCTGGAAACAGCGCTGGTGGAATGGATCGACGGCCAGACGGACCCGACCCTCGCCACATATGCCAAAGAAGGGGAGGCCTGCCTGAGGATCACCTCAAAGCGCAGGATTCTGGAAGAGGCGAAAGCTGTTGTTGACGATATGATCGAAAAGGTAAAAGGGAAGGTAGGCGAGTATATTTACAGCTATGACGATGAGGAATTTTATCAGGTAGTCGGTAAAAAGCTGATCGAACAGAATATTTCCTTTTCCAGCGCCGAGTCCTGCACCGGAGGGCTGTTCGCCCAGACGATGACGGAGATTTCCGGGATTTCCGCCGTGTTTGACCGGGGGTTTGTCACCTACAGCAACAGGGCAAAGATGGAAGAGCTGAGCGTCAAATCGGAGACCCTTGAAAAATTCGGGGCGGTCAGCGAGGAAACCGCGATAGAAATGGCTGAGGGCTTAAAAAAAGTTACCGGCAGCCGGTTGTGTGTATCTGTAACGGGAATCGCAGGACCGGAAGGCGGGACCGCGGAAAAGCCGGTGGGGCTCGTTTACATCTGCGCGATCCTGGACGACAGGCGCGTCAGCAGGGAGTTCAGGATCAGGAATATCAGCAGAAAGTGGAACAGGAACTATACGCTTTTGTGCATGCTGGATATCATTAACCGTTTGATCGATAAGAGGCAGTGAAACGCACCGCCTCTTTTTTATGGCGCCTGCGCCTGCGTCCGTGCCGTAGGTTTCACGGTTTCTACGGGAAACATCCCATCGAGGCACTAAAAAAATATATATGGAAT
>DATMXY010000400.1:0-7628 GCA_035561275.1 Anaerovoracaceae bacterium
GTGGAAGGATAGTTTTAAACGGATGAATAATTTTAATGAAAAATCGCGGAGAAGCTATAACGCAAAAGCGGATCATTACGACGATACTATGGAAGGCAGATACACTCTGGAATTCAAGCGCAGGCTGATGGAGGAAATCAATATCGGACAAGGGGCGCATGTTCTGGATGTTGCCTGCGGAAACGGAACCCTCCTTAAAATGATGGAAGGTCGGTTCGGAATCGTTGGATATGGCATAGATATCTCGGAAAAAATGATTGAAAACGCAAGGGTAAAAAATTCCGGGATGGTATTTAAGGCTGCCGGATGCGAAAATGTGCCTTTTGACGACCAATCTTTCAATTTGCTGACGGTGTGCGCAGCCTATCATCACTTTCCCGACGTCGCGGCCTTTGCGGCGGAAGCATACCGATTGCTCAAATCGGAGGGATATTTGTACATAGCCGATGTTTATTATTCCGCGTTTCCGCGCTTCCTGTGCAATTTGTTTTTGCCGCTGTCCAAAGACGGAGATGTAAAATTCTATTCTCCGGAAGAAATCATTGAATTATTTGAGCATCTGGGCTTTAAAAAGGGAAAAGTCATGATAAGCGGGCATATCCAGATTGTAACCATGCAAAAAATTCAACATTGACAATAACTGAGCGGGCAGGGTATAATAATTCTATGATCATTACTGCGGCAGAGCCGCATAACGGGTGAAAAAGTGTCATGAAGGCACTTCTCCGTATTGGAACGTACATAAAATTATTTTATAACGAGGCGAAAAATGTCCCCCGCCTCGATATAACGCACAGATGTAAGAAAATTTTCTACGATGCGTTATAAAAATTTGGAAATGATACACAGTACCATGAAGGTGCATGACAGAACTGAAGAACAGGTTCTCACCCATGGTATTTTTTATTGCGCATTGGGCAAAAACCCGATCGATAGAGAGAATCGATAGAGAGAAAGGAAGAAAAGATCATGCATATGGCGGACGCATTGATCACACCGGCTGTCGGCGGCGTCATGATAGCTGTCAGCGCGGGAGCGATCGGTTATTCAGTGAAAAAAGTAAAAGAGGAACTGGACGAAAAGAAAGTCCCCCTCATGGGAGTTATGGGAGCTTTTGTTTTTGCGGGACAGATGATCAACTTCACAATTCCCGCCACAGGTTCCAGCGGACATATCGGGGGCGGCATCCTGCTGGCGGCGCTGCTGGGTCCATACGCGGCATTTTTGGTTATTTCGGCGGTTTTATTGATACAATGCCTGTTCTTCGCGGACGGCGGACTCCTAGCCCTCGGCTGCAATATATTCAATATGGGGTTTTACGCATGTTTTGTCGCATATCCGCTGATTTATAAAAAGATCGTTAAAAATTCGTTTACGGCGAAAAATATTACAATAGGCACGATAATCGCCGTTGTTGCCGGGCTGCAGCTGGGCGCTTTCTCCGTAGTTCTGGAGACCCTGGTCTCCGGGATCACGGAGTTGCCTTTTACATCCTTTGTATTGCTCATGCAACCGATCCACCTGGCAATCGGGATTGTCGAAGGAATCGCGACGGCCGCGGTCCTGTGCTTTGTACTGAGATCCAATCCTGCTCTGCTGGACGGATATGCCGCGGGCGACAGCGGTAAGCGGGCAATGGCAAGGAAAAAAGTGGTTACCATTTTGCTGGTCGCGGCAATTATCATCGGAGGATTTGTTTCCTGGTTTGCCTCGGGCTATCCGGACGGACTCGAATGGTCCATGGAAGGCGTGGCCGGTACAACGGAATTGGAAGCGGACGGAGGAGCATACAATGCCGCCGCGGGGATCCAGGAAAGCACGGCATTTTTGCCGGACTACAGCTTTAAAAACGGAGACGAATCGACTGCCCTGGCGGGGACGTCGGTTTCAGGCGTCATCGGCGGCGGTATCACATTGGCGGTCGCGTGCCTGGTGGGATATCTCATTTCAAAGTCAAAGAAGAAATTAAATGCCAAATCTAGCAACGTCAATTAACAAAATACGGTCCCTGGAGGATTTGTCGGAAGGCGCTACGGTAATCCACCGGCTCCATCCGATGGTAAAAATGATTACAACCATCGTTTTTCTGGTGGTTGTAATCTCTTTTAACAAATATAATATAAGCGGCTTAATGCCCTTTTTTGTTTATCCCATCCTGCTGATGGCCCTGGGTGAGATTCCGTATAAATCAGTGCTGTCGAGACTGCTGATCGCACTGCCTTTTTCATTTTTTGCGGGATTGGCAAATCCGTTTCTGGACAGGGAACTGGCATTTTTTCTGTTTGGAGTCCCTGTTTCCTGGGGATTGCTGTCTTTCCTCTCGATCCTGCTCAAAACGGTTCTGACGGTAATGGCGGTGCTGATCCTCGTCGCTGCGACCCCGATGGACCAACTGGCCCGCCAGTTGATCCGGATCAAAGTACCCAAAATATTCGTGATGCAGCTCATGCTGACGTATCGTTATCTCACGCTCCTGATCACCGAAGCTGCAGGCATGATGACGGCGTATCATCTTCGGTCGAAAGGACAAAAAGGGATACAGATCAGCCATATCGGGACTTTTATGGGGCAGCTTTTACTCCGGAGTTTTGACCGCGCCGAACGGGTATATTTTGCGATGAAATGCAGAGGATTTAATGGAGAATATCAGTTTGCCGCAGCTGATAAAATGAGGCCCGGCGATGTGATCTATATGTTTTTGCTGTGCCTTGCTTTTCTTCTGTTGAGATGGTTTAATACCAGTATGATCATCGGAAGTCTTTTTGGGGTATAATTTTATTCAGGTGCGAGCTGAGAAACAGCGAGCGAAAGCTCAACGTTTCCACTTGGAGGAGGGAGAAATCCCAAATCCATTTGTAAGCTGTTAATATATAGTGGGAAAATCCCACCAGGTAAAGTCTAACCAGCAGCCTGTACCGAGTCCTTGGAGCCGGAGTGGTAACACAAGGTTTAAGCGTAGGACAGGGAGCAGAAGAGCCGAAATGAAAGTAAAGTGATAGAGCCCCGAAATTATTATTCAGTCGAAGAGGTCAATACTCTCTGATAAGTAGTAGACAGCATGGTGTAAATCGTAATGGTGAGATTTGCAACACTCTTCCGGGGTCAGAGAGCTTGGCGAGTCTGATGATAAATATGTTAACGGAACAGATGAGGTCCTATAGCGCCTGGGAAGCCAGTATGTGAAATCAAGTAAGGGAACATACAATTCAATATGGAAAAGGCGAAACTGGATGGAAAGGTTCAAAATCTCGCTTCATACATCAACAGGAATACGCTGACAGCCGGCCATAAAGGAATGGATGGCAAGAAAGCGAAAGGGATAGATGGAGTGGCAAAGGAAGATTATTCGATCCACCTGGAAGCGAACGTAGAGCATCTTTTAAAACGGATGAAAAGCGGGAGCTACAAGCCGGAACCTAGTAGAAGAGTGTATATCCCTAAGGATGGAAGTAAGAAAAAGAGACCACTGGGAATATCGTGTTATGAAGATAAACTTGTAGAAAATGTCATAGCACAGATACTGACAATGGTTTACGAGCCGAAGTTCTACAACGACTCCTTTGGATTCAGGCCCAACAGGAACTGTCACCAGGCGGTAAGAGAGGTCATAGAGATGGTGCAATACCGGAAGGTAAACTATGTTGTGGAAGCAGACATTAAGGGTTTCTTCGATAATGTAGACCATGGATGGCTGATCAAATTCCTGGAGCATGATATAGCTGACAAGAAGTTTATTGAAATCATTGATAAGTTCTTGAAGGCAGGTATTATGGAAGACGGGAAATACCTTGACAGTGAAAGGGGCACCCCACAGGGGAATGGAGCATCACCAATACTTGCAAATATATATCTGCATTATATATTGGACAGTTGGTTCAACGTTGTTGTAAAACGACAGAGTCAAGGACAGGCATACCTGATAAGGTATTGCGATGACTTTGTCTGTTGCTTTCAAAACAAGTGGGAAGCAGAAGCATTCTACAGGAGTCTGATCGAAAGGTTCAAGAAATTTGGACTTGAATTAGCCTTGGATAAAACCAAGATAATGGAATTCGGTAGATTTGCAAAGCAGAACAGGGAAAAGAGAGGAGAGGGAAAACCAGAAACCTTTGATTTTCTTGGATTTACATTCTACTGCAGTGAAAACGGCGACAACAGATTCTTTCGTTGCAAGGTTAAGACAAGCGGGAAGAAATTCCGGAGTAAGGCCAAAGCAATGAAAGAATGGATAAAGGAAAATCGGACAATGCCAGTGGGAAGTCTGATTAAGAAGCTTAATCAGAAATTGAGAGGGCACTACCAGTATTATGGGGTGACCGACAACACAAAGAGTGTGAAAAGTTTTGCAAACATAGCCAAATGGCTGCTTTACAAGTGGCTGAACAGGAGAAGTCAAAAGAGAAGCTATTCTATTGACGCATTCTTCAACGGCTTACTGAAAACTTTTCCCATTGTTGAACCGGCAGTTAAGATTAGCTTGTTCTATAGATGAAGAATATGATGTGAAGAGCCGTATGCCTTAATAGGGCACGTACGGTTCTAAATAGGGGCTTGGACGCGCGAGCGTCCCTGCCTACTAAAGTACTATCTGATCATGGCGCAAATTCGGTGAATCTTACCCGGAAGGAGGAATACTGTGATTCAAATCAAGAATATAAGCTTTTCTTATCCTGACGGAAATCAGGCTTTGTCCAACGTAAGCTTCAATATAAATGAGAACAGCACCGTCGCGGTGGTGGGCGCCAACGGCGCGGGAAAGTCAACCCTGCTGGCGTTGATGGTCGGGATCCTTGCATCAAATGACGGATCAATCGAGATCGGAGGGATCCCCGTCAGCAAAGCCAGCCTTGAGGAAATCAGAAAGAAGGTCGGTTTTGTCTTTCAAAATCCTGACGATCAGCTGTTTATGGCCAGAGTCTATGATGATGTCGCTTTCGGCCCGAGGAATTTCGGTTTCAGCGAGGATGAAGTAAAGGAAATGTCCGGCCAGGCCATTGAAACGATGAAAATCGAACATTTGACAAACCGGGCGCCCCACAGGCTCTCCGGCGGTGAAAAAAGGAACGTTGCGATAGCGTCAGTACTGTCAATGAACCCCCAGGTGCTCCTCCTTGATGAGCCAAGTTCGTTTTTGGATCCGAAAAGCCGGCGGAATTTCATCCGCGCGATGTCGGAGCTGCCGCACACCAAGGTAATCGCAACCCACGATCTTGATATGGTCCTGGATCTTTGCGACCGGGTGATCATTCTCAGAAAGGGAGAAGTTTACGCGGACGGGAAGCCGAAGGAGCTTTTCCTGAACAACGAGTTGATGGAAAAATCGGGCCTTGAGGTTCCGCTCAGTCTGCAAAACTTTTGACATTTCAGGCATTATCATATAGAATTTTTTAATATGGGAGGAGTAAATAAGTAATGGATCAGTCCTATTTACAGAATATATTAAACCTGGTTGCCGGTGGAAAAATGGATCCCGGGTCGGCGATGGACAAGCTGAAGGAACTGCCGTTTCAGGATCTCGGCTTTGCGAATATCGACCAGCACCGGAACATCAGGACCGGCTGCCCTGAAACCATATACTGCGCCGGGAAGACTCCGGAGCAGGTGGCTGCCATCGTCGGCAGCATGAAAGAGAAGAACTCCTGTATTTTATGTACCAGGGCTTCCGAAGAGGTTTATGAAAAGGTAAAAGAGACCGCGCCGGAAGCGGTTTATTCCCCCGTTGCGCGGACGATCACGGTGAATCAGAAGGAAGTGACCCTTACGGGAAAGAGCATTGCGGTAATAACCGCGGGAACCTCCGATATACCCGTCGCCGAGGAAGCGGCCGTCACTGCCGAGTTCATGGGAAATCGGGTGGACCGGATCTACGACGTAGGGGTGGCGGGGATCCACCGTTTGTTTGCCAGGCTCGACCGTATCCGCAACGCCAATGTGGTCATTGCCGTTGCGGGGATGGAAGGGGCTCTTGCCAGCGTGGTAGGGGGCCTTGTGGACAAACCGGTGATCGCGGTGCCGACAAGTGTAGGTTATGGCGCCAGCTTCGGAGGACTGTCGGCGCTGCTGACCATGCTCAACAGCTGTTCGGCGGGAGTTGCGGTAGTGAATATCGATAACGGGTTCGGCGCAGGATATCTTGCTTCAAAAATTAATCAGCTATAATCAAAATGGGAGAATATATATGGAGAGAATCTTATACTTTGACTGCTTTGCGGGGATCAGCGGGGATATGAGCCTTGGGGCCCTTATCGATTTAGGCCTTGAGCCTTCCGCTGTCATCGAGGAGATCAGGAAGCTCGGCGTCAAGGGTTATGATATTGATATTAAAAAGACCGAACGGTTTTCTATCAGCGGAACCGATGTGACGGTCGCGCTCAACGGGGATTCGGAATGCGACCATGAACACGGGGAAGACGGTGATCCTGTACCCGAGGATGATCAGGGGCATGTTCCTGTGCATGACCACGGTGAACACGGGCATGACCACACTCACGGCCACAGTCACAGCGGTCATGGACATTCCCACGATCACGGCCACAGCCACCACCATAACGGTGAAGACAGGGGCATAGCGGATCTCGTCCATATCATCCGCAACAGCGGAATCAGCGATAAAGCAAAGCAATTATCCATAGGCATCTTCGGGGAAATCGCCAAAGCGGAAGCCGCCGTTCACGGTAAGCGGCTCAGCGAAGTACATTTCCATGAGGTTGGCGCCGTCGACTCCATCGTGGACATCGTCGGAACGGCCATCTGCATCGACATGCTGAAGGTGGACCGGATCGTATGCTCTCCGGTGCACGAGGGGCAGGGCTTCGTCAACTGCAGGCACGGAAGACTTCCCGTCCCGGTGCCGGCGGTAATCAAAATGCTGGGCGGAAGCGGGATCTCCATCGTCACGGAGGATATCCAGGCGGAGCTGGTCACGCCCACAGGCTTCGGTATTCTGAAGACTGTTTCGGAAAGCTGCGGCAAGATGCCGGAAATGCTGGTGGAAAGCGTCGGCTACGGCTTTGGCAAGACCGATACGGGCAGGCTGAACGCCCTGCGCGTGATATTGGGAACAATGGACAATGCCGGCAAGGGATCGGCAGAAGCTGAGGAGCAGAATCAAAATGCGCCGCTGCAGGAGGCTGAAACCGTCAGGGATAGGATAACCCTGCTTGAAACCAACATCGACAACACCACAGGGGAAGCGCTGGGATATACCATGGACCGGCTCATGAAGGCGGGAGCGCTGGACGTGTATTTCACGCCCATCCAGATGAAGAAAAATCGCCCGGCATTCATGCTGTCCGTCATATGCAAAACGAATGATACGGAAAAGCTTTCCGAAATCATATTCATGGAAACCTCTACCATAGGGGTCCGCGTCCAGGAGTTGGACCGGATCACTCTGAAGCGAGAGATCAGAACTGTGAAAACAGAGCTGGGAGAGGTACGCGTCAAGTCTGTTAACGTCCGCGGGCTGGAGAGAGTCCAGCCGGAATACGAAGACTGCGCGAGGATCGCAGAGGAAAAGAATCTTTCATTGAATGAGGTTTATGAAATGGTCAAAATGAAATTTATAAAATAATAGGACGAAGAAAATCTACAAATCCGAGATTTGTGATTTTCCAGCCTAAATTCTG
>DATMXY010000401.1:0-16265 GCA_035561275.1 Anaerovoracaceae bacterium
CTTTTCAATGATATATTATTTGCTTACTCAAAGAAAGGGAAGCCAAAGTATGGGAGTCAGTGTTCAGCGAAAAGGGTTAGCCGAAGTAGTTGAATAACACTCAAAGAAATGATTGACCCAAGTAAGTGAGCCGCCCCTGAGATCGGCCGCAGAAGCCTGATCGTTACCTGTGGGAACAAATGATTAACTGGAAATCGGATGCAGCGGGCAAGTCGCCTGTGCCGGATACTGAAAGGTAGATCGGAAATCATGCATTATCCAGCTTATGAATTAAGACAAACAGGAATCCATGGCAGACGCAAGCTTTCTGATTACCGGGTTTCGTCGAAAGATGGCTGCGGAGCTTTAGAAAGTCCGATTCGATCACACAATGGCACGAATGTCGGTTGTGACTGGTGAGGGGACGAAATGAAAGGAGGACGTACTCCATTGTGGTATGCCTCGAAAAAAGGGTAGACACAGATTCCATTCGGAATACTGATCTGCCCTTTTTCTTTGTCTTTATGATTAAACCCTTAACATGAACGGACCTTTCGTTTATTCCTGCGGCGGATAGGTTCTCTCCGGAGCGGGGGGAACGAAATTTTCCGGCGGATTAAACAATTCCACAACGAAGCCCAGTTCCTTTGTCAGGTCCATGTAAGTAAACCGCATTCCTCCCGCGTCGATGCCGCCCTGGAAGGTTTCCTTGATTCCTCTGGATGCGAGGTCCTCTATCACCTGATCGTATCCCTGCGTATCAAATGACAGATGGTGCAGTCCCGGGCCGTGGGCCTTTAAAAACTCGGCATAAACGCTGTTGTCGTCTGTCGGCTCAATGATTTCCAGCTGCACATTCAGGGCGTCGCACAGCGCCAGTTTCATTGAATAGTTGACCGGCTTGCCCCGGACCACCATATCGCTTACCGTCTCGGAATTAAAATTCAGAACGATCCAGGGGCCGATTCCGTATTCATCGTGATACCGCTTCATGTAGGCGTCCAGATCGTCTACGACTACGCATGCCTGTGTCAATTTTGTAAATACCGGTTTCTTCATTTTCGTCTTCCTTTCTTTTTTCAGCTGCTCAGCTCCATTATTTTTCTTCCAGAGCCTTCTCCACTTCAAACATCTTTCCTTTTGTAAGGACTTCTGAAATATAGATCTGTCCGCATTTCGGGCACTTCAGCAAATTGGTGGAAATAGTCTGCTTCTGGTACCGCAATTCCTGTTTCCCCAATTCCAGAGGGAGATTGCATTTGCAGCAAAGCAATTTGATTTCCTCTGTATCGTTCATTGTCTTTCCTCCGCCCTCTCTACCGCTTCTGATTTTCTTCCACTCTCCTTATTGCCGCTGTCTCTCCTCCTCCCCAATGATCTGCATCCTGTGGCTGTATGCGTTCATCAGTTCGTATCGGTTCTTTCTGTGTTGATATTCCACCCAGTAAGTAATGAAACCGATCTGCAGATGAGCGATAAAATTGCCGTTTCCGTGGTTCAGCATCTTATACCCGGTGGTTTCCGCATGATGAATCACCTGCTGTATTTCTTCCAATAAAATAGATTCCTTCTCCAGCTTATCTTTCAGTTCGTCGGAAAGCAGCAGGCTTATGCCCTCATAATCAGACCGCTCGATTTCCATGTCCTCCCCCCAGAATAGTTTCAACAAACGATTTTTTACCTCTCTTCTGTTCTCTCTTCTCTCGGAATAGGACGGGGGCCGGCGTACCGCCTGGTCCAGGCTGTTGTTTCCGAACAGTAAATCCGGCAGATACCACGCCGGTTTCCCTTTAGCGGCAAAATCATCGCGGCAGTTGATGCAGTATGTCACATAAGTATATGGACTGGCGCTGATCCTGTGCTCCGTTATCTTCTGCGCAAGAGCCGGATTGACGGTTGAAATCAATCCGCCATAGCTGCAGCATTGCGCAAGCCTTCCGTGAAAGAATAGCTCCTCTACATCATAGCCCGCCTTTCTCAGCAGCCGGCGTACGCTCCCCTGCGCTTCCGGTTCATACCGGCTGGCGCAGGGATCGTAAAGCGCGATCTTCTCCCCGCCGCCGGGCTTTAACTCCGCCGGGAGCGGCAATTCTTCCATAAGCGTCCACAGTGATTTTACCGGCACCGATGGAAGATACTCCTCAAACATTTTCCGGCAGGTCGGACAGGCCAGAATGACCTCAGGCTCTCCCATCCGGCGCCAGTTGCTCAGAAACAGCTCCTGATGCTCCTGATGCAGATTTTTTTGCCCTGCCCAGCAGGCCGGAGCTCCGCAGCATCCCAATCCGATCCCCACCCCGCCGTGAAGGTTTTCCAGCAGATATTGATAGACCGTTTCCACGTAATCAGGATAGGAGGCCCCAACCTGGCAGCCGGGGAAAAATAAAAACTTGCTTTCCCGGTATCCCTGTTGATTTTTGTATAGGCTGTTTTTTTCATCGTTTGAAAAACGCATATCCCGTATCCAGAATTCGTAATAGGCCGGCGGCATCGTATCGGATTCCACCAGGCTCCGCCTGGATTCCAAGCAGACCTTTCCCATATCCAGATGATTGGGGCAGATTTCCGCACACTGGCCGCATACGCTGCAGGAATTGATGATCCTCGTAGCGATCATCTTGCTTCTGACCCCCTGAAGGGCGGTCACCGTTTTACTGATATCCCTGAGATACCGCTTGGGATACTGGTTGAAATAAGCGAGGAACTCGCAGGCTTTGACACATTCCATGCACGCGCACAGCATACACCTCCCCGCCTCTTCCACGGCCTCCGCCCGGGTATAAAGCCCTTCGCCGCCGGGAACGACAGGCGTTTTTACAGGCTCATTCCTGATTTCGGTAAAAAGCCTTGTATTCTGAATCCCCTCGTTCTCCCGGCCCGCAGTCAGGGAAGCCTTCTGGAAATAGCGCTCCATGGACCTGGCCGCGCGGATCCCCTGTGCCACGACTTCAATAGGGGAATCTGCGGGTTCGACAGGAAAATCTGCGGGTTCGGCGGGGAAATCAGCGGGCTCTGCGGAGGAATCCTGAAACTGATGGAAGATAAGGCTTCCCCCTGCAAAAATTCCCTCACGCGCGCTTTCCAGCGATACATGGTCATATTGGATTTTTCCGTTTTTTAAAGGGAGGCCAAGGGTGCTTCCGGCCTCCCCCGTAGCAACGTAAACAGCGTCATAATGTGTGTCATGATTCGCGTCGTGATCCAGGCTGCCATTCAGGCCATTATTCAGGTTATCATTCAGACTGCTCAAATCTTCAATCTTGCAGTTCAATCTGATGTGGACCCTTTCCCCCGCCAGATATCCCATTTCCCGCGCGATCAGCCCGGGCTCCAGCACACCGGGGTCATAATCCCATAGCGCTCCCCCCAATTTCTCCGATTTTTCAAACAGCGTGACTTCATAGCCCTTATGCGCGAGCTCCAATGCGCATGCCGCGCCGCCCAGGCCCCCGCCGACCACCGCGATGTGTTGCTTCCGTTGGAACGGCGAACCGGACAGGGCGCCCGGGTCTGTTCCGGAATACTCTGTACAGGCCCTCTCAAGCAAACGGATCGCTACCGGGCTGTCGATCCTGCGGCGCAGGCATGCGTTTTTACAAGGCTCGCTGCAGATCCTGCTGATAATCCCGGGGAACAATACCTTACGGCCGTATATCCTTGCCGCCTCGGTAAAGTTCCCCTTTTGCACCTGTTCCAGCATGGAGCGTACGTCGACATGGACCGGGCAGGCGGCGGAGCAGTAAGCCGGTTCCTCCTGGATGCAGCTGCTTTCCAGCGACAGGATTTCCCTGGCGTCCATTTCAGTTCGTCTCCGGCATGATGATGGGATTCCTTTTGAATTCCTCCAGCCTGTTATAGATATCGCTCCCCAGGTAATATCTTCCGGGGACCTTTGGCGACTCTCCGTTTTTCAGCTTTTCCAGCCCCTCCAGTACTTTATGGGGCAATGCCGGAAGGTCATAAATGCGAACGCCGGTGGCATGGCAGATGGCGTTTACAATGGCCACATGGGGAGAAGTCAGCGACAGCTCGGCGCACCCGCACGATCCGAAGGGACCCGTGGGCCTTTGGGTCTCGGTGTAAAGCAGTTCAATATCGTCGGTAATATCCTTGATGAACGGAAAGCCCTGGGCGATGATGGTCGTATGCTTCTCCGGATCGTAATAATCCTCGCTGAGCGCCAGGCCGATGCCCTGCGCGATCCCGCCGTACATCTGCCCGTCTACCGCCAGTCTGCTTCCTATGGTGCCGAAATCCGCATGCAGGGTCATCTTCAAAACATTCGTCTTTCCCGTGTTCGTATCCACCTCCACTTCCGCCATAAAAACGCCGTAGGTATAAGTAGGATTGGGGTCCCCCTGCATGCTGTTCAGATCGCACTGGGAAGAATAACCGGCAGTGGAGCCGATCCCCCGGTATTTGGTCGGGATGCCTTCCTTTATCATTTCTTCATAGGTGCGATACGTGCCGTCCGGCTTCTTCATGGCGCTCATCAGCTTATCCGCGCCGTCGATGGTGGCCTTCCCTGCCATATAATGGGAGCGGCTTCCCGCCGCGGGCCCCGTAAACGGGGTGATGGCCGTATCGTTCATGACGAGGCGGATCTGTTCCGGCTTGATCCCCATGGGACGCAGGGCCTCGTGCGCCAGAACCAGCGCGCCCGCGTCGGCGCCCTGTCCCTGATCATGCCACCCGCAGTAATGCGTTATGGTACCGTCCGGATTGAGCTCGATGTCTATTTCAGAAACATCGTTTGCAAAAAATGAACTGTCATACATTCCAAGGGAAATTCCCACTCCCCTCCGCTTTTCAGGAGTGGATTCCCTGGACGCACGTTCCAGCGCCGCTTTATATTTTGGACGCATCAATTCAAAGAGCCCGGGGAACGGGTGTACATCCAGCTCGCATCCGGACGGCATGGTCGAGCCCGGGCGATAGGTATTGAGATACCGAAACTCCAGCGGATCCATTCCCACCTTTTCCGCCAGCATGTCCATGAGGGACTCCGTCGCCATATAGGCCTGGGGCGATCCAAAAGCCCGGAAGGCAATGCCGAAGGCCTGATTGGAAGCGCATACTCTCCCGATCCCGCGTATATTGGGAATATCATAGCCGGCGCCGCAGTAGCGGAACCCCTTCTCAAGGAGCGGTTCCGAGGTCGCCTCATGGTAAGCGCCGTGATCAAACAGGAAATCCTCCTCCATTGCCACGAGCCTGCCGCGCTCATCCGCGGCCATTTTTACATTATAATAGGAAGCGGACCGCTTTCCGGAGAAATAGCTCTGTTGCGCATAGTTGAATCTCAGGCAGACCGGGCGTTCCGTGGCCAGCGCTGCCGCGATCATCAGAGTCTCCGTATGGGGGCTCATCTTTGATCCGAAGCTGGCGCCGACGGGATTTTCAATTGCCCTGATCTTCTCCGGCTCCACGCCCAGGGCCTGCGCAGCCATCAACGGGATTACCTGCAGAAACTGGCTCTTGCTTTGCACGGTAATACGGCCCTCCTCATCAAAATAGGCCATTCCGACGTCGGGTTCCAGGGTCATGTGGGGCTGGTGCTGAACATAAAAGCTGCCTTCAACCACATGAGGCGCCGTTTCCATGATTGGCGCGGTCTCCTCCCCCTTCCGGATCGGCAGATCCAGAAAGAGGTTCGGCGTTCCGGGATGTATTTCAATGGCGTCCTCCGCGATGGCGTCCAGCCCGTTCATGTACGCCGGCAGCACCTCCAGCTCGACTTTTACCCTGTCCGCCGCAGCTCTTGCATGTTTTTCCGTGTCGGCGGCGACGATGGCCAGGACGTCTCCATATTGGTATACCTTGGTGTCGTTCATGATCTTGCGGTCGTATCCGTCGCTCTTGTTGTTGGGCATAAAGCATAAGCCGTTCAGCACATTGGTTCCCTTGATGTCCTTGCTCGTCAGCACCCTGAAGACCCCGGGCATTTTTTCAGCCTCGGAAGTGTCAATGGTAAGTATGTTCGCATGGGGTACCTTCGCGTTTACCAGCGCCAGATGGAGCGTATCCTTCGGAAGCTTTAAATTCAGGTCGGCGCCGTAATCGCAGGTCCCGGTTACTTTGGCTAATGCCGCAGGTTTGGGAACGGCGGTATTGTAGATCCTTCCGTCCTCCGGAATTTTAAACGCGAGCTGATCCATGGTCATTTCTCCCCTGAGGACCTTTGCCGCCGCCATGACCGCATCCACCAGAGGTTTATAGCCCGTGCACCGGCATGCGTTCCGATGCTTCTGGAACCAATCCCGAACTTCTTCCCTGGTGGGGTTCGGGTTGCCGTCAAGGAGGCCTTTGGCCGACACGATGAACCCCGGCGTGCAGAAACCGCACTGTACACCCCCGAAAACGATCCACGCAAGCTGCAGCGGATGCAGGTTTGTCGGCGTTCCGATTCCTTCTATCGTAACAACTTTGCTGTATTCCTTGATCGCTTTCATTTTTCTCGTGCATGCCCGGACCACTTTTCCGTCGAGCAGCACCGAGCAAACTCCGCACTGGCCGGTACCGCATCCGACCTTCGTACCGGTAAGACCGAGGAGCCGCAAGGTATCCGCGAGAGTATCCTCCGGATCGCATACAAACATCCGGTCAACTCCGTTCAAATTCAAAAATATCTTTTTCAGCATCCTTTCTCTCCTCCATTTATCAAATTATGCCTTGCTGTGCTTTCCCGAAGATTGCTCTGCCAGGGCTGCTCTTTTGGCCATGGCTTTCGGGCCGTACTCCTTACATAAGGCGATGCAGACCGCGCCGCCCAGGCAGAAAATGGAGGACCAGGCCATGACAACTCCGAGATTTTCCAAATTTCTTCCGCCTAAGCTGTCGATGATGGCTCCTGCTACCATCGGCGATAAAAACGCGATGAAGAAGCCGAAGCCAAGCAAAAATCCGTTGATGGCGGAACAGATCTTGGGAGTCGCTCCCGGCATTTCTATGGTCATCTGATAAACGCCGGGCATGCGCATGGCCATACCGAAGCCGAATACCGCGATTCCGACAAATCCGACGGCCGTGCCCACGAAGAAAACACACATCAGGGTTCCGAGTCCGGTCAGCAGGAAGCCCGCGATGCTTGTCGCCTTCCTGGTTCCGGTCTTCTTGATGATCGCCATGCACACAAATGCGCCTACGATCGCAAAGAGCGGATTCAGGCTTGACATCAGGCTTGCCGTAGCCAGGTCGACTCCGGGGATAAAGCCGAGGAACTGGGCGTTGAAGGTGTTGAACGTCGCAAAATTCGCGAAGGAAAAGCACATGGAAAGCGCCAGCAGTTTCGTCTCTTTATAGGACCATGCCATACGATAGACTTCCGCGGTGGTGTAATTTTCCTCCGCTATTCCCCCATCATGGGAGGTTTCGGAAGCCTCCAGCGTCTTGGGTTTGGAAAATGCCCACCATACGGTAAAGATCGCCGTCAGGATCCCCCAGAATCCGATTCCGGCGCCCCAGGATCCCAGAGCGTAGGTCAGCGGAACAAGGAAGAAAAACGCCAGAAGGCTTCCGAGCTGTGGAAATAAAGTATTCAGCGTATTCATCAGATTTTGCTGGTTCAGGTTCATCCATTCCTTGGTCGCTCCGCCGAAAAATGCGATGGACAAGCCCATTCCCGCGGAAAAGATAATTCTTGCCGCCAGAAACATGGCGTAATTTGTCACGATAAAGTTCATCAATAAGCCTATGGAAATGAAGCTCAAAGCCAGCGTATAGGAATTTTTCACCCCCATCTTATTGACGATGGATCCGCCTAAAAGCGAAAATACTCCGCAGCCGATGAATATGACGGAAAGGCCCATGCCGGCCTGGGCTGAGTTGATCCCAAGCTGATCCTGCCATAACGTCATCGTTGCGGACAGTCCGAATTCATTGACACGGGTAAACGCCACAGACGCTGTGATCAGAAACATGATCATTCCTACCGAGGTATATCTTGAATTTGACATAATTTTTTCATTCCTTTCTATATTTTAGTGTGAAAGCCTTATTGTGCAAAAGTCTTATCATGAAAGGTCAGCTCATTACGGAACCGCCGCATACGTTTAAGGCCTGGCCGGTGATCACATCGGCGTAAGGCGAGCATAAAAATGCCGCCGCATAGGCCATTTCCTCCGCGGTCTGGGCTCTCCCCAGCGGCGTTCTCGACATCAAAATATCCTGGAAGAGTTCTTCCGTGTCGATATTCTCATTTCCGCCTTTGACCGCCCCCAGGATCACATCCCACATAGGGGTCCGGATGATGCCGGGACAGACCGCGTTACAGTTGATTTTATGAGCCGCGCCGTTATAGGCGACGGATTGCGTCCAGTTCAGGACTCCCGCCTTGCCCAGGGCGTAATACGGAAAATCCAGTTCTCCGTGCCGGCCTCCCACAGAGGAAATATTGACGATTTTTCCGCCCTTTCCCTGCTTGATCATCGTATCCAATGCGAGCTGGCAGCCATAGACCGCTCCAAGGAGATTGATATCAAGATGCCTCTTGATCTCTGCGGGAGTCGCTTCGAGCAAATGCTTCGGCATGAACACTCCTGCGGCGTTTACGACGATATCGACGGTGCCGAACGCCTTCCTGGCGTCTTCAAACAAGGTGGTCATATCCTCTTTCCTACCCACGTCGACCTTCGTAAATCCATAGGATTTTCCGAATTTTTTCATTTCTTCCACTGTTTGTGCCGCATTGCCTTCCGATATTTCTCCGATCCACACATTTGCGCCATTGTCCGCGAGCTGGAGCGCGATCGCCTTTCCTATCCCCGACCCGGCTCCGGTCACAATTGCGTTCTTTCCTGTAAAATCAAATATCATCATAATTTTTTGCCTCCTTGTTCAAATCGACTTGTTCAATTTGAACAGCCATGTGCGAACCGCCGTCAGGCGAATGTTCGCACAGCGCTCAAATCGTTGATTTACAAAACGGTAAACCCGCCGTCGATGGCGACGGCGATTCCGTTGATATAAGCAGAATCGGCGGAAACCAGGAACAGCACGAGGTCGGCAATTTCGTCAGGTTCCCCGTAACGTCCCAGGGGAGTGGTTTTTGAATTGCTTGCAACCATTTCTTTGATCCTGTCTTCATCGCCTTTCGCCAGGCCTTTCAGCACCCTCCTGTGCAGATCAGTCATTACAAAACCAGGGCAGATGGCGTTTACCCTGATTCCGGCGCTGCCGTATTCCGCCGCGGCATTTTTTGTCAGACCGATAATCGCATGCTTGGTAGCTACGTATCCGCAGCTTCCGGGCAAAGCCACCAGTCCGCCGATTGATGAAGTATTCACGACGGTGCCGCCGCCGTGGTCCTTCATGTAGCCGATGGCATACTTCATTCCGAGGAACACGCTGTGAAGGTTGACTTCCAGATCGCGCCGGAACAGATCGTAAGGCATATCCGCGGTAAACCCGGTGGCCCCTTCGATTCCCGCGTTATTAAACATGATGTCCAGACCTCCGAAGGTATTTACCGTGGAATCGACAAAGCCCCTTACCGCCGCTTCGTCTGAAACATCGGCTTTGACCTTTAAAATCCTGCATGCGGGATGCTTTTCGGCGATGGCCTTTTCCGTTTCAAGCAGCCCGCTTTCATTGAGATCCACAAGAGTCAGATTCGCGCCTTCCTCAGCAAATTTAAACGCGGTGGCTCTCCCGAAGCCGGCTGCCGCTCCCGTGATGATTGCCGTTTTTCCGGTTAATTTTGACATCTCATTTCCTCCTGTCCATGGATACTATCTTTTTGGCGGCCAGTGAATCGAATTGCCGAATACGGCCTGTGCCGCCTCCGAGATCGCTTCACTGACGGTGGGATGCGCGTGAATGGTGCGGATGATCTCTTCCACTCCGCCTTCCATCGTCATTGCCACCGCAAGCTCTCCTATCATCTCCGTGACCCTTGGCCCGATCATATGCGCTCCGATCACTTCACCCAGCCCGGCGTCGGCAATGATTTTAATGAATCCGGAGGACTCTCCTTCGATCATCGATTTTCCGTTTCCGCTGAGCTGAAATACCCCGCATTGATAATCGATCCCCTGCCGCTTCGCCTGCTCTTCCGTGAGACCCACGGCAGCAATCTCAGGCTTCGCATAAACGCAGGACGGAATGATGTTTTTATTGTAATGATGCTTTCCTGTTAGGATATATTCCACGGCGGCCTCTCCCTGGGCGCTTGCCGCATGGGCAAGCATGAGCTGCCCGTTGCAGTCGCCCACGGCAAAGACGCCCTTTGCCGTAGTCTCGAAATTGCCGTCTGTCAGGATCGCACCCCGTTCAATTTGGATTCCAAGGGCTTCCAGTCCGAGATCTTTGGTCCTCGGCCGGCGCCCCGCCGCGACTAAAACCTTTTCGCATTCCAGTTGTACGGTCTCTCCCCCATGCTCAATTTCGGCCAGAACAGTTTCGTTCTCCGCTTTTTCGGTCAGATCAATTCCGTTCTCCGCTTTCACCGAGAGGAGTCTGGCACTGGTGTACAGACCGATCCCCTGTTCCGCGAGCAATTGATGCATGCGGGAGGCAACCTGCCGGTCCAGCGGGGGCAGAACCTCATCCAGCATTTCCACGATAGTGACCCTAACGCCCAGCGAATGGTAAAGAGATCCGAACTCCACGCCGATCACGCCTCCGCCGATAATCACCATCGACTTTGGTACCCGTTCCAGGGAAAGCGCCTGTGTGCTGTCGATCACCTGCGGCAGATCGGCCCCCGGAAAATTCAGCGGGACAGGTTCCGAACCTGAGGCGACGATTACCGCGTCTGCCGTTAAGCTGCCTTCCCCTGAGACTTCCACTGTATTCGGCGAGATCAGTCGGGCCGTACCAAAGTGGACCTGAATCTTATTTGCCTTCAATAATCCCGTTACACCGTTCACCAGCCGGTTGGTGATCTGGTCCTTTTCCCTCTGGGCGGCAGGCCAGTCCAGGGAAACATCTCTTACTGCCACCCCCGGTATGCCGCCCGCTTTTGCCTTTTCATAAAAATCTCCGGTATGGAGCAGTGCTTTTGTGGGAATGCACCCGACGTTCAGACAGGTCCCGCCTAATTTGATGTTTTCGATCAGGTGAACCTCCGCTCCCATCTGGGCTGCTTTAATGGCTGCGACATATCCTCCCGGGCCTCCGCCTATGATGATGATCTTTTTCATAAAAATTCTCCGTTCCGCCGCTGGCGGCTATGCTCCTGTCTGTCATTCGAAAAAATACAACTTAAGCCGCTTACTCAAAAATAGACCTTGCCGGATTTTCGAGCAATTCCAGGACCGTCGCAAGAAATTCCGCCGCGGGGGCGCCGTCGACCACCCGGTGATCAAAGGTCAGGGATAGTCCCATCAGCGATCGGATCACGATCGCGCCGTCCCTGACCGCCGGAGCCTGTTGGGTTCTTCCTATTCCAAGTATCGCGGATTCCGGTTGGTTAATGATCGGCGTAAAGAAATCGACAGAACCATAGCCTCCGATATTGGTTACCGTAAAGGTGCCGCCTTTCATGTCCGGAGCCTCCAGGGTGCGATTTTTTGCTTTTTCGGACAGTTCCTTTATTTCTCTGCTTATGGCAAAGACATCCTTCCGGTCCGCATGTTTCACAACCGGGACTATCAATCCTTCCCGCAGCGCTACCGCGATTCCGATATTGATGTCTTTCAGCAGTTTCACTTTTTCCCCTGCCAGAGTGCTGTTCGCAATCGGATGACGTTTCAAAGCCTTTGCCGCGATTTTCGCCATCATATCCGTAACGGTCAGCTTCACCTGGCCATCCTTCAGATTGCTGTTCAGGCTTTTCCGCAGTTCAAGCAACGCAGTCACATCGGCCTGAACGTGATGAGTCACCATCGGAGCCGTGCTCCAGCTGAGGCTCATGTTGGTGCCGATGGCTTTTCTCATACCCGCGTAAGGAAGAATATCAAACTGCTCCCGGGGTCCCTGCAGATCCTGCTGCTCCCACAGCTCCTGCGGTTCCCGCTGTTCCTGATGCTCCCGTGGATCAGCCCCTGCCCCGACGGCCGCTGCGTCCTGTGACGGTGGGGCTGCCGGTACCTCTTGGGATACCGGGGCCGCAGATATCTCCTGGGGCCGCTCGCTGTATGCGATGATATCCTCCTTCGTGATTCTGCCGTTTGGTCCGGTGCCCGTCACGCCTGAATAATCAAGATTTAATTTATCGGCCAGCGCTTTTGCCGCGGGGGAAATCCTTACGGCTCTGTCTTCCTTCCTGCCGGATTCCGGCCCGCCGGTTTCCGAAACTTTCTCTCCCGCTTCTCCGATGTAGGCAAGAGTAGTTGCGATCGGCAGAACTTCTCCCTCTGCTGCCAAAATTTTCAAAAGGACTCCGCTCGCAGGGGCTTCAACGGTAAAATTGAGCTTTTCTGTTTCAATATCAAGCGCTCCTTCGCCCTTTTCGATTGCATCCCCTTCTTTTTTATGCCATTTTATAACCGTACCTTCTGTCATTGACAGCCCAAGCTTCGGCATAACCAATTTTTCCGCCATGATCTTCACCTCGTATTTCGTATTGCAAATCGACTTGTTCGATTTGAGCCGCCATGGCGATTTGCCGTCAGGCGAATCATCGCAAGGCGCTCAAATCATTCAAAATATCAAAACAGGGACTTTACCGCCTTGATGATCTTCTCTTCATTGGGCTGATACTCCCGCTCAAGAACACTGCTGAACGGAACCGGCGTATAGGGGGCGCCCACTCTTTTGATCGGGGCGTTCAGGAAGTCAAACCCGCTGTCCGCGATCATGGCCGCTATTTCTCCGCCGTATCCGCCAACTTCCACCGCTTCATGGACGATGACGACCCTGCCGGTCTTTTCCACCGATGCAAAGATGCAATCCTTGTCAAGGGGTATGAGGGAACGAATATCGATCACTTCGGCGCTGATCCCGTCTTTCTCAAGGATTTCCGCCGCGTTAAGGCACTTGTTTACCATTGCGGACCAGGAAATGATCGTGACGTCAGTTCCGGCTCTTTTCACATCCGCCTTTCCGATGGGTACCAGGTATTCCTCTTCCGGAACATCTCCCGACATCCCACCTAACGCTTTATGTTCGATCACGATGACCGGATTGTTGTCGCGGATGGCCGACTCCAGGAGCCCCTTGCAGTCCGCGGGATTGGACCCCGCGACGACCTTCAGCCCGGGGATATGGGTAAACAGCGATTCCAGGCATTGGGAATGCTGAGCCGCGGCGCCGATCCCCCCTCCGATATTCGTTCTGACGACCATGGGAATCGAGATCTGCCCTCCCAGCATATAGGGGAGCTTCGCTGCCTGGTTCATGACTTCATCCATACAGCATCCCATGAAGTCTATAAAATCGATGGGCACGATGGCCCTTAATCCCATGGCGGAGGCGCCGACCCCGAGGCCGATGATCTGCGATTCGCTGATAGGAGTGTCCAGAACGCGCTCCGGTCCAAATTCCTCCAGCAGACCCGCTGTCTGTCCGAAGGGGCTTCCCAGAAGCGCCACATCTTCGCCGGCCAGAAAAACGTTGGGATCTCTGAGCATTTCCAATCTCTGAGCATCCCTGAGGGCTTCATTCATTGTCATTTTTTTCATTGCTATTCATCCTTTCTTTACTTACTCTGACAGCAAAATCTTTGTTCAGGCACTGTATACGTCTTCGAACATCACCGCAAGTGCCGGATCGGGGCTCTGCTCAGCAAAGGAAATTGCATTTTCAATGAGCTTATGGACCTTCGCTTTGATTTCGTCCAGTTCGTCCCGGGTCGCAAGGCTTTCGTCCAGCAGCCGCTTCTCAAACCTCGGAATCGGATCCTTTCTGTCGGAAAGCCATTCCTTCTGTTCTTCAGGATCTTTATAAGGCGCCGGATCTCCTATGAAATGCCCGTAATGCCTCCAGGTTTTGCATTCGATCAGGGTCGGCCCCTGGCCGTCCTTGATGCGTTTGACCGCTTCTCTCATGGCCTCTTTCACGGCGATGGGATCATTGCCGTCAACGGTGACGCCCGCGATGCCGTAAGCCGCCGCGCGGTCCGAGATTTTTTCCAGCTTCATATGATATTTCTGGGCTACGGACATTCCGAAATTATTGTTTTCGCATACAAAGACGACGGGAAGATTCCACACGGACGCAAGATTCAAAGCCTCGTGGAAGGTCCCGCGGTTGGTGGCGCCGTCGCCGAAAAATACCGCCACAATACCGTCGCTCTTCTTATAGCGCAGGGCAAAGGCAACGCCGTTGGCGATGGGCAGGCTTGCGGCTACGATACCGTTGGCGCCGATGATGCCAAGACTGATATCCGCAATATGCATGGACCCGCTTTTTCCCTTGCTGTAGCCGGTGCTTTTTCCGTACAGCTCCGCCATCATCCTGTCGATGTTACCTCCCTTGGCGATGATATGTCCATGTCCGCGGTGAGTGCTGCAAATGCAGTCTTCCTTCACCAATTCGCTGCAGACGCCTGCCGCGATCGCTTCTTCCCCCGCATAGGAGTGCAGAAAGCCTGCCAATTTCCCCGCCATCATCAAATTCTTGGAAGTTTCTTCAAAGTCTCGGATTTTAACCATTGTTTCATAGAGGGAAAGCATTTCTTCTTTTTTCAGTTTCATTTAAAAGACCTCCTTTATTTCCGGTGTTTATTTAAACTTGCTCCAAAGTGCCGATCAGACCGATCAGGCTTCTTATGAATTTCCCTGCACGCTCTTTCTTTTCAGCTTAAGAGGCGCCGTCTCCTGGAGTCCGAAAGCAAGGAAGCCTGCAACGAGAGCACAAACCGCCGCGATCACAAACGGGGCTGCAGGGTTGATGGCGTCGGCTGCCCGGCCTGCGACAACAGGCATGATAACTCCGCCTACGACTTCTCCGATCCCCATGATCAGCCCTACAGACGCAGGGATATATTTCTGCGGTACGGTTTCAGACGGGATAACGGACAAAATCAGAACATGGGCGCCCTGTGCGCAATGGACAAAGACCAATACTACGGCCAGCAGGATATAATTGAAGTGCAGGAAAATAAGCGCCAACGGGGAAAACATGCAGACAAACGCGGCGATTATGGTACTCGTTTTCCTTCCCAGCCGGTCTGAAATCGTTGGTACGCCAAATCCCCAGATAACACCGCCCAGGCCCAGGCCTGCCATGGCGATACTCATATGCTCCGGAGCCATCTTAACGGCGTTCATCAGGTAAGTCGGCGCAAAGGTCACCATCAGCAGATACCAGCTCAGCAGGCAAATGGCCAACAGGATGCAAAGCCAGATATTTCTAAATTTCAAGCAATCCATAAAGGTGATCTTCTCCTGATCTTCCTGCTTGACAAAGGCTGAGATATTCACCTGCTTCGGTTCATCCAGGAAGAGAAGCGCGCAGATCGCAATGAGAATGCCGGGGAGTATGGTGAAATAGAAACCGTATCTCCATCCGTAGGCTACCGCAATCCCGACTAAGATCATGGGCCCCAGCGTGCTGGCCAGCAGGGAAGCCGAAGAAGTCTGAACCAGTCCCATATTCAGCCCCCGGCGGTTTTCCGAGGATTCAACCGCCATGATGGATTGCGCGATGGGCAGTACGGGTCCTTCCACAATACCCATCAAACCGCGGAGAAGTAATAATGTCACAAAAGTCGTAATCAGTCCTGCCCCAAAAGAGATCAGGGAAAATAAAAGGATCAGCAGCGCAAACAGCGGGATTTTCCTTCGTGTCCGGCCGGCGAAGATGCCCAGCGTAGGTCCTGAAATAGACCAGGTCAAAGCCAGCACGGCGGAAAGCACTCCCAGATCCGAATTTGTAAGATTCATTTCCCCCTGAATGAACGGGAACAAGAATGAAATAGCAAGCCTGTCAAAGAACACAAAGCCAAAGGCAAAGAAAAGTACGATCAAAACACGGTTTTCATATCCGATCAAACCGTGCGCCCTCTTTTTTTCATTTAAGGTTTCCATAAATTTCACCACTTTCTACTCTTGCCACCACAGCAGGCACTTCTGCCATGGACTACTGAAATAACAATCAACCAAATTATAAATGCATGCGTGCTGCCCGGGATTTTGTACTTCTTTCCACCTCCATTCTAAAAGCTCCCGGGGATTTTCCGTTCTGTATGAGATCTACCGTTTATGTATATCGCAAGTATCGTGCCAGTGCCCATCTCTGTGATGGGAGGCTTCGTTCTTCAAATTTACAGCCTGCCATGGTTTTTCGAGTGTTGCACATGAGACACTTTCATGCAACACGTTGGAGCATACGCTACAAAAAATTCTTGTCCTCTTTTGTTTAAAACAGAGTGATTGATTTTATCACCCAAGCATGTATAATGA